>JAHFOQ010000032.1 GCA_023261595.1 bacterium
ACATACACATTTCCTCGAGCTACCAAAATAGTTGTTTGAGCAACCAGTCTGTTCTGGGGTAATTTTACTCCGTGACTCTTTAAATACTCACTTTTACCTATTATTACCCGATGATCTGCTACCACCGCAGAAATACCTTGGCCAACTTCTTCGTGTATCTCATGCACCGGTAATAATCGTAACTTTAAAGAATGAGCTTTATTAACAATAGTCTTAGCTAGCGTGTGAGCACTTCCAGTTTCGATTGAAGCAACAAGCTGTAAAAGTTCATGTTCGGTTACTCCTTCGGGATGAATTTTATCAACAGAAGGAAGATTTTGCGTAAGTGTACCGGTTTTATCAAAAGCTAAGACCTGTAGCATAGCAAGAGTTTCTAAACTCGCTCCGTCTTTAATAATTATTCCCGCATGAGCTGCTCGACTCATACCAGAAACAATTGCAACCGGCGTTGCAATAAGTAACGGACATGGCGTTGCTACTACAAGCACAGCCAAAGCGTTTACAGGATTACCGCTTAAGGCCCATGCTAAACCTGCTAAGCCAAAAGTTATTATGGTAAAAGGAACACTATAACGATCTGCCACACGAACAAGTGGAGATTTTGAACTTGCAGCGGCCTTTACAAGCTCGATAATTTTTTCATACTGACTTTGTCCAGTTGTACGCAATGCTTTTACTACTACCGCAGTATCTTGATTAATACTCCCAGAAAGAATTTCATCTCCGGGAGATTTTGATTGTGGCAAACTTTCTCCGGTTATTGCCGATTCATCAAAACTACTATGTTCCTGCAAAATTACCGCATCTACTGGCACACTTTCGCCAGGTTTAATAAGTAAATGATCACCCGGTCGAACTTTCGTAGCAGCAATGTCAGCGTATTCATTTCCTTTTTTAATATGGGCTAATTTTGGTTTTCGTTTTAAGAGATCACTTAATTCTTTCTGCGCACGCGATTTTGCATACTCCTCGAGCGCTCGTCCGCCAGTAAACATTAAGAGAATTACACCAGCTGCTGCATATTCTTGCAGTGCTAGTGATGCCAATACTGCCACGAGAGCAATAATATCTACACCAAACTGACGATGAATAATATCTTTTGTAATGTCGATAGCTTCTGGTATTGTTCCAATTAGACAAATACCGATAATACCTATTTCTGATAACTTGGTATAGCCTGCTAAATATAGGGCAAAACAAAGTAATAGTCCTAGGCTTACAAAACTCAGCCAACCGTATTTTTGCCACCATACTTTTTTTAATATGAAACTGCTCATGTTTTTATTATATAGAAAGTAATAGATTGTAGGTAGCACGTTTTTTTTAACTCTTACTATACCGACAATTTAGAATGTGAAAAATCTTATTGACAAAATAGCTCGTTTGATATAAAGTAATACATTCCGTTGGAGGTTATCTATCTGTTAGATAGCCAGAGAGCCAACGCGTAACGCACCGACAAAAGAGAAAGAATCGTATGCCCGACAGAAGAAGTTCTCGTCCTGCCCGTACTTCCGTTTCTCGCAATATCTCGTACTTTGGAGATTTGATAGACATCGTCAACCCATTCGGGAAAAGTGCGGTCCGTAAGGCAGCAGCCAATGCAGGCTCAGCGCTCGCAAAAGAACACCAGAGAATGAATGATATCGATGACATCCTGAGAGATCATGACCTTCTTGCTCAACAAGTTAACGAAAGTAGCTAGATTTATATTCCCCGTCACAGTTTATGTGGCGGATTTTTTTGATCTTCTGGAGCTGTTGTATTATATTCACTCAAAACGAGTCGATGTTCTTCAGTATTATAGTCGTAAACCGTAATGCCGCAATTTTTTGGTTCAGTTCCTGCTGGCCATGTTATTGCTCGCTCATAACTCCATCTTTCTAAAAGGAATCTAAATGCTCGTATGGTTCCTCCATGAGTTACAATAAGTACTTTTTGATTCGAGCGTCGGTCAAAAAGCATACCAATAAATTGATAAACTCTCTCCGTCATCTTGGCGATGCTTTCTCCCCCAGGAGGATAAGCAAAAAATCCGCCATAGGTGTCCCAATATTCTTGTAGCCACGGAAAAGCTTCTGTAGCTTCCTCTTCTGTCATATCATAGGTAAAACCTGGGTCTCGTTCTCGTATAAAAGCATCATGGCGGATTTTCATTTGCTCTCGTTCTTGCACGGGATAAGCTAATAACATATTCTCTAGCGTATCTTTGGTACGCTTATATCCAGAGTGGTATATATAGTCAAAGGCGCCAAACCGTTCACGCAAATATTTACCTGTTGCAATGGCGTGAATGACACCCTCTTCTGTTAATGGGATCTCATAATCTGGAATGCCCTTAATATTTCGTCGAGCATATTCATCAGCAAAATAGGTAGTCCCTTTGCCATATTTTGCTTTATTACGCGCGCTTTCTGCGTGTCGAACAAGAATAATTTGTTTTGGTCGATTCATACGTTAATTATAGCAAAGAAAAACCCTCACAAATTAGTGAGGGTAGAAATTTTCATTCTTCAGACTCAAATACAAGCTGATTGCGCAGACGACGAAATAAGTCACTGCGAGCTTGGAGCTCATCAATTGTTCCAACGTCTGATAGATGCCCATTCTCGAGCAAAATCACACAATCAGCATTTTCAATCGTACTAAATCTATGTGCAATTACCAGGGTAGTGCAGACTCTCAATTCTGAATATTCATCAATACTTTGCTTTACACCTGCCTGCGACATTTCGTCGAGCGAGCTCGTAGCTTCATCGAGAATAAGTAACTTCGGATTCTTTATTAGCGCTCTTGCAATAGCAATTCTTTGCTTTTGACCTCCACTGAGGCGAATACCATCTTCACCAACTGGTGTGTTATACCCATCAGAAAAACCAGCGATAAAATCATGAGCATGTGCTTTGCGTGCAGCCGATTCTATCTCTTCATCGGTTGCTTCGGGTTTACCAAAACAGATATTACTCCGTATTGTGCCTTCAAACAGCATTGGTGCCTGTGCGACTTTACCCACATATTCTTGTAAATATGCTTCACGGTCTAGATCACGCAAATCCACTCCATCTATTCGTATATAACCTTCCGTTGGGTCATAATCACGCGTTAGTAAATCCATTAACGAAGTTTTACCACTTCCTGATTCTCCCATAATTGCAACCAAAATATGTGGTTGAATTTTAACAGTAATATTATTCAGCGCAAAACTATCACTTTGGTTATAGCTAAAACTCACATTATCAAATTCAATACTCGGTTCGATATCATCGATACATGTTGCTATAGTCGGTGACTGAATACTTGGCTGCAGACTCAGCATATTTACTAGCTCATCAAGCGCTTCAAAGCCCTCTTGAGCTTCACGCTGAAAATTTGCAAAACGATACAGATCGGCATGCATTTTAGCAAACCATGCACTTACAAGCGCAACAGTACCAAGAGTAAGGTTACCAGCGGCAAAACTCGCTATTACAAACAACCACATTACGAGAGCAGCAATATTCATAATCGAACCTTGCGCTATCCAATGTTTCATACGCCGTTTACGACGAGAATTTTCGGTAAGTGTAAATGCATCTACCATTTGGCGATATCTTTCAGCTTCGCGCTTTGTAACTCCAAAATCACGAATTGTCTTATAACCCTTCGTTTGTTCTGAGCCAAGACTATGAAATGCCTTATCGAGCTCATGAGCTTCTTTTCGCCATGGTCGAAATCTATTTTCAAGAATCTGTGCGACAACTACATACGTAATTATAGTTGTAAGCGCAATGACAGTATATTGCCAACCAATAAACAATAATCCAATACTAATAAGCGTAGCCTGAACAATAGTAGGAATAATGTCGAAAACGACAATATCAATAAGATAGTCAATTTTCTTCATGTTTTTGGTAAGTACTGAATCTTTTTCGCCAGTTGAATGAGACTGATGCCAATCCATATCCATGTTTAATTGGTGTTCGTGAGCATAGCCCAAAATATACCCATAATTTGGATACATGGCGTTACTACGATGTAGATCCATTACCTGATGGATGACGATATGTACGCTTGCAAGTGCAAGACCAGCAAAAGCATAAAACACCAGAGTTTGCGAACTACTGTGGTTCGAAAAGCCATCCAGTAAACTCTTTAGTGGCATTACACTTAGTACCGAGCAAAGCTCAGAAACCGTAATGAGACTTAAAGTGATTAAGGCTGCTTTTCGTACAGTGGTAAATTTATACTTTGCTTCAATATCTCGGCAAAGCAAACGATACATAGCAATGATCTTATGAAGATCCATTTTTCTCCTTTGAGATTGGAAGGTGCGAGAATGGTACTTTTTTGGGCGTTTTTTCGCCAATCAAAAAAGCTCGAGTGTTATATCTCGAGCTTTTTTACAAATAATTGTTAGTTATCGCAGTTTTCTCGAGACATAGGTTGCACGAACCGGCACAACGGCAAAGCCGTGTGTGCAGAAAAGTGAAATTAATTTGGTAGCTATGTTACTCATAGTGGTATCTATAATACCATACGCTTATGCTGTGTCAAGCACTTATGCTAAAGTTTTTATAAATTACCTATAAGTTTAGACAGAAAGGCTCAATTGTTTACATTAGTAGCGAAAACTTCGCTTAAAGTGAGGGCATTCGGCTCATATGTCCGAATCGCGCCTGAGTTAGTAAAATTTGAACCTTTTTGCTTAGACTTATAAGGTTATCGATATAAAGCTGGCCTTCTCGGGCAAGAGTTCGCCGTTTAAGAAGAAATATTGATACTTACCAATATATCACACTTTATTATAATTGTCAATAGTTATTGACAATATTTATGATTTTACAGATATAAAAAATCCATCCACACTTTGTGGATGGATAAAATACTACTTATCAAGTCTGGTCTCTACAACGTTTACCTCTTGCACGATCATCTTGCAGAGTCGATCGACAGCAGGTAAATATTCTTCTGGAGTCAATAATGTTGCTCTTTCAAACATTGGGTAGATAACCAATTCGGTCTCAACAATTTTACGACGCTGTTTTTCTCGAGTACAAGCTTCGAGTGTACGTAGATTATGTAAACGGTCAGCCAACTTGCAAATAATCTCACGCCACTGAGCAAAAAACATAAATCGAGGCCAATAGTTGTCTTTGGCAGTGGTATTCTTGCTCATATTGCGTACACCAAGGGTAACAACTCTCCCAAAGTTAATTTCAATACGATCTTCCGTCATAATAAAGGAATCTTCTTGCAGATCGTGCAAGAGAGCAATAATCACTGCTGCTACATCATACATACACAGCTCATCTACCAAAATCCAAGCCACTGCACGTGGATGGTCGAAATATCTTCGTCCATCATCACGCTTCTGACCTCGATGTGCATACTTGCAAAAGAAATAGGCAGCCTCGATATCTCTCATTTCTGTCTCGGTAAAATATGGCTGAAGTGCTGCCATAAACTGTTCGCGGTTGATGTCTGGATATGCGAGCGGCATTCCATCTCCTTCTCTAAAGGTACGATTGGAATGTAATTATAAACGAATATATAATTTTGGTCAATTATTTTCTATAGTAGCTACTGAGAAAATCCTTCTTAAGCCTATAAAAACTGTCATTCTCAATTGATTCTCTAATAAGATCAACTAGATGAGTCACAAAATACAGGTTATGAATTGAAAGTAATGTGGCTGAAAGCATTTCTTGTGCCTTTAATAAATGATGCACATAAGCCGAGGTATAATTTTGACAAGTATAGCATTGACAATCTTCTTCGATCGGTTCAAATTGAGTTGCAAATTTTGCATTTGTTAAGCTTACTCGTCCGTTTTTTGTATATACTGTACCATTGCGAGCAATACGAGTAGGGCTTACACAGTCAAAGGTATCAATTCCTGCTTCAATTCCTTCAAATAAATCAATTACCTCACCCATTCCAAGCAGATGTCGGGGTTTTTCTTTGGGTAATTTTTCTGTTACCCAGTTTACAGCAGTTGCTATATCATCTTTTGTGAAACTGCCCCCAATACCGAAACCATCAAATTCCATCGCCCCAAGTGTTTCTGCTGAATGCTCGCGTAAATCTTTAAATTGGCCACCCTGCACTACACCATATAACGCTTGGTACTTCGATTGTTCAGCATTTAGTTTTTGGTGTTCAGTTAAGCTTTTTTGTGCCCATGTGTGCGTTCGGTCTAAAGCAATTTCTTGATAATCTCTTTGAGCCATTGGACTTGTACATTCGTCGAAAGCGAAAATAATATCTGCACCCAATGAGTGCTGGATCTGCATTGATTTTTCTGGGTTAAGCTCATGCTTGCTACCATCTATATGTGAATAAAACGTTACCCCCTCATCACTAATTTTGGCTTTTTTTGCCTGACTCATACGTTCATTAACCGAGCTTCGCATAGCTTCACCCGTCGCAACCTTGCTAATTCCTTTCCCGAACGCTTCTCCTAGAGAAAACACCTGAAATCCGCCAGAATCGGTAAACATTGGTCCTGACCAGTGCATGAATTCGTGCAAGCCACCAGCTTTTTTTACAATTTTTTCACCCGGTCGTAAATACAAATGATACGTGTTGGCCAAAACTGCTTGAGAACCTACACTTGTTACTTGTTCTGGAGTTAGGGCCTTTACTGTCGCGGCTGTACCTACCGTAATAAAAGCGGGAGTTTGAATTTCACCATGAGGAGTAGTTATTTTTCCGGCTCTTGCCTTAGTGTTTTTTAGCTCTGAATTTATTTGAAAAGAAAATTGTTTCATTAGGTGGGTATTATGGAGTAAATAGAGTTACCAATCAAGTTCTTAATGGATAAACATACTATCGCCATAGCTTAAAAATTTATAGTCATGTGCTAAAGCGTATGTATACGCTTTTTCTAAATTAGGCCAACCAGAAAATGCTGCAACCAACATAAGTACAGTACTCTTAGGTGCATGAAAATTAGTGAGAAGTTGATCTACAAGCTTAAATGAATACCCAGGATAGATAAAAATATCAGCTTCTCCCACGAGTGGATTATTGGCATCTATGATATCATTTCTGCAATATTCGAGCGTACGGGCAACTGTAGTGCCGATTGCAATAACTTTATTGCCATTTTGTTTTGCATCTCTAATAGCTGTGCATGTTTCGAGTGGGATAGAATACCATTCGCTATGCATAGTGTGTTCTTCGATAGTATCACTCCGAATTGGCAGGAATGTTCCCAGACCAACATGCAACGTAAGATAGCAAACTCTAATACCTTTTGCTTTCATCATGCCGATTAACTCTTTTGTCATATTCAAACTCGCGGTAGGTGCTGCTACCGAACCCTTAGATTGGGCAAATTCGGTTTGATAACGAAGAGTGTCATTTTTATCTGCATTGCGCTTCATATACGGAGGTAATGGAATATGTCCAAATTTTTCAGCGAGTTTCTCGATATTTGCACTGCTTTTAATAGAAGCAATACCTCCTTCATGCAAAGTCATAATTTCCATAGTCTCATTATCTATATATAACTTCTGACTTATTTCGAGTTTACCTCGATACAGTACGTTATGTATATTTTTATTTTCTTGCTCGCCATGTTTTTCTAAGAGAATAAGTTCGTGTGTTCTCCCGGCATTATCCTGAGCAAATAATCGCGCTTTTATAACTTTTGTATCATTTAATACGATAACGTCACCAGGCTGAAGGTACTCTAAGATATTAGTGTATTGTTTGTTTTCTATTGCTCCACTATATCTATTAAGAACTAGAAGTTTTGCATTGCCCCGAACCGAAGGTGGATGTTGGGCGATCGATGACTTTGGTAATGGATAATTGTAATCTGATAACAGCATTGTTTTTTGATTATACTCGAAGTTTTCGCTACTATATAGATAATGAAAGCAAAAACTTCCGCTCAAAATCAATCCGCGCGAAATAGTTTGAGCGAAAATTTAGCTTTAAGTTTTGCTCTTCCTGTTGGGTTACTAACAGCAATAGTTTGGTGGCTTATTCTCCGACAATTTCATATGGGTATCCCAATTGTTGGCTGGCCATCTATTGGCGGTGCAGTATTAATAAACGCCGGTATTATTACCTCTATTGGTTTTTTAGTTGGTTACTTACGTGGTATTAAAGCTCAGCAACCAGATCAACGTCTACAACTCTCTCGTCCAAAATTTATATTTGATAGTTTAACTCTAACCATTGCTTATACCATAATCATGGTTGTACTGAGCGCGTTAGCAGTGTATGTATTTAGTCTTGCTTTTAAAGGACTGGTACTTCCACCTGCCTCGGCTGCTCTAGTAGTAGGCGTATTCTCGACAGTAACTTTATATGTGATTATTTCAACTTCTGTTCACCTTCAAAGTAGAGATATCGTAAATGCACTGACTTTGTTTATTGCTGGAGGTGTACTTATTTCTATGATTACTGCTCAGAACCCACTTTGGTGGGAGATAAATTTTAGTAGCCTTGGTACTTCAAGCTCATTATCATCAGCGACTTTCAATGTTACGTTGATACTATCAGGACTTTTACTATTGTCTTTAACGGATTATCTTTTAAATGATTTGGGTATTATTGTAAGTGGTCAAAAACAAACCGCTCTTACCCGTACTGCACTGATAAAAGGGTTATTTATTTTTATCTCACTCTCATTGGCGGGTGTAGGGTTATTCCCTTGGAATCGATACCCGCTCTTACATAATGCTTGTGCGTATCTTCTTGTTGTTGGATTCACCATAATTATTGTTGGTTTGCGCTGGCTCATTCCTGATATTAGCAAATCTTTTTTAGCGAACTCCTACACAATATTAACCATTCTACTTACTTGTTTTGTTCTGTGGCAGCCACTACACTACTTTAGCCAAACAGCCTTTGAACTCATCGCATTTAGTCTAACGTTTATTTGGCTTGTACTATTCTTGCGTACAATTACATTAATGCGAGATCAG
>JAHFOQ010000033.1 GCA_023261595.1 bacterium
ACGTTTATATGCCATTGCACCGCGGCAAAACCGGTCATAATACACAATTGGTTTACCATGGCTCGGTGCTTCAGCCAATCGTATATTGCGCGGTACTCGATTGTCAAATACTAAATTGCCAAAATGTTTTTTTAGTTCGTCTGTTACCTGGCCACCCAAGCTTGTTCTACCATCATACATCGTGACTACCACACCCAATATATGTAATTTAGGGTTAAGCATCTGCCGAACACGTTTTACGGTCTGTAATAGCTGTCCGAGGCCTTCAAGGGCATAGTATTCGGCTTGCACCGGAATAAGCAAAGAATCAGCCGCAACCAGACCATTCAAGGTAAGAAGTCCGAGTGACGGCGGGCAATCAATAAAAATATAATCGTAATCAAGTTTTTGTAAAATTGCTTGCAAACTATATTCTCGCCGGGTACGTGAGGCTAGTTCCACTTCTGCTGCTGCCAAACTTGATGTAGTCGGTAACAATGAGAGATTTTTAAATTCAGTTTGAATTATTGCATTCATTGGTTCTTGCCCACCAATTAATACTTCATATAACCCAAGTTTTAACTGTGATTTATCAATCCCAAGCCCACTACTTGTATTGCCTTGAGGATCAAGATCGCATAATAATACTTTTGCACCATTTTTAGCTAAATACGCCGCCACATTAATAGTTGTGGTAGTTTTTCCAACTCCGCCTTTTTGATTTGCAACAGCAATTATTCGACTCAATTCACCCTTCCTTTTCGTTTTCTTAGTATAGCATATTTCGCCTATGGTTTCAGATAGAATAAGCGAATTTTACCCGAACATATCAGAGAGCAAAACACTTTACAGGTTGATCGCTTTCTGCTACAATCAATAACTATCACTTAAGTATAACGAAAGAAATGTTATCAGTACTATGAAAGCAGTCATCGAAACAGGATCAAAACAATATATTGTTGAAAAAGGCCAAACATTAGAGGTCGAGCTTTTACATGCCGAAAAACCTACGGTAGAATTTAAACCACTTATGCTTATAGATGGTGAGAAAATTACTGTTGGTAAACCAATTGTTGATGGTGCACTTGTAACTGCAGATGTTGCTGCAGAAGATAAAAAGGGTGAAAAAATCACCGTTCTTCACTACAAGGCCAAAAAACGTCAAAGTGTTAAAACAGGTCATCGCCAAAAATACTCAGTAATTACTATCAAAGATATTAAAGCTTAACTCAATAAAAACCGCCAAATAGTTCTGGCGGTTTTTTGTTATATTGGTAATTAATTATTTACAGTTATTTGGCGCTGCAGCTCCATTTTCAATCGTTTTCATCCAAGCCATCGTATCTTTAAAGCTTGCATTCATAGTTTGGTAATGATCAACCCGGCCAGTTGGGTTATACGCCTGTATGGCAAATGTACTTTTATCGTAACGCCGATATGTTACACTGTTTCCATTCGAACAAAACCGCTTAAATGCAGCTTGGCTTTGGGCTGGCAGAATTACATTATCATACAGCCCTTGGTTTAGAAGTATTGGAGTGACCCGACCAATTGAACCAGTTATATTTTTGGCCATATCAGCTGCAAACTGTCGATAATTTGGATCATTCGCAATATTCCCAGTCTTTGCTGCTGCTATAAACTGTGGGGTGTAAACCAAGCCAGATCTGTTAGTACCCATATTATTCGGCCAAAACTTGTCTACATTATCGACACACTCTCGCAGTACGTCAGAGCGTAAATTTTGCGTCCATTGTGGCATAAGAATTTTATCTACTGGATAATTATGCTTATACCAATCTTGATAACTTACCAGCACAAATGGTCCAAACCAATTTATGTTGGCATTAGCAGTAATTGCATCGGTTAATGTCTGAGAAACATCGGTTACGGGACCAAAACCAATTGCACCGGCTAAACTTACTTCGGGTGCATAGTTTGGAGCAATTTGATTTGCCCAATATGCAGCGTGGCCACCTTGACTGTATCCACTCGTAAAAATTGCTTTATTATTGATGTTACTTTTTGTACTCTCGAGATTACGCAGTGCTCGTACACTATCAAGTACCGCTCTTCCTTCAAGTTCACCAACCATATAATGGTGAATACGCGACTGATCTCTCATACCTTCGTAGTCAGTAATTACGACAATATATCCTTGGCTGGCATAAGCAGCAAGTTTACTATCATAATTAGCCCAATCATGTTTCGCTGGGTTCTCTAAAGAAGCTGCACATTCATCACCAAGTCCTGTTGTACCTGGTGCAAACGCAAGTACCGGAAGTTGCTGTGTTGCTTTGTTTTGTGGCCAGTACACACGGGCATAAATTGGTACACTGCTTGATGTTCCATCGGAGCCCGTATAGCGAATAACTTGTTTCTCTATCCCTACAGGTACGGGAGAATCAAAATTCTTATTTGTTTGCTTAATAAGAGCTAATGTTTGGGTCGCATCATAACTAACCGGCTGTTCTGATACCAAAATTTTACCTGTTGTTGGCTCACTTGAGGTTGGCTTGATCCCCGTATCTGATTGTCCAACTGTAGTTGGTTTCGGCTTATTTAACCAAGTGAATAAGAAAACCCCACCAATCAGAACAGCAAAAGAAACTACAAATATGAGTGTTGCCCATATCCAGCTTCGGTTTGATCTTTTTGGTAACTCAATTTTATTCATTGGTGAATGTAAATTAATATCTGGTGGTCGTTTATTTGATAATTTCGATTTCTTTTTTGCATGATTCATACCAACCTCTTTTGCATTGCATACATATCTACGCCAGCAATATATTCAGGCAGAATCTTTTCAAACTCAAAACCAAGTCGTTCGTAAAAATGTTGTTGATTATGGGTAATAAGAGAAATTGAATCAACATTTCTTCTGTGCAAAAGATTTTCTGTTGAGATAAGCAGATCTCGTCCCAGCCCCTGGCCACGATAGCCAGAATTTACATACATCCAAAATAAGAAAGCTGTATTATCCGACTGAATTCCACTCATACTATAACCGATTAATTCGGCTTTATTATAGAGACCGAGAATAATTCGCTTTGGGTGAATAGTAGCAAGACGAAGCCGAGAGAGTTTATTCGTATTCCGTACTTCTGCACGATAAACAGGTGCAAAATAAGCAAAATCAGTTTCGAGTGCATATTCAAAAAGCGAATGAAGTCGTCCACTATGATGGATTGGTACATTTCGAATATGTATGTCTGTTTGTGTCGGCATAAAAGTATTATACGTTTGAATAGTGGTTAAGCAAAATTTTACTAAAAAAGACTCGCCTGAACCAGCTCTGAAGATTTTGGAGAATGAAATTCTTGTAAGAATTCAAATATTCGTACCATGGCATAGGTATCGAGCTGACAATACTTGCGTAAATTTTCCATTATTTTAAATACTTCAGCTTCTGAATGTACATCTTCATAGACTGCTTGCATCCAAAGACGTTGTGCACTTGCTCCTTCTTGAATATCCATATCTCCATAGCTTAATTCGGGTGCCAAAACTGGCAATACCTTTTTAATGCTTGCTGATCCACAAAAGTCTTTATCGATATAATACCCTTTATCAAACGGCAGCATTAGGTCTACTACTCTAGCATTTACGTTTGTAAGAAAGTCTGCATACTCGGGCTGTAACCTACCCATAAGATCATTACAACTCTTCTCAAAACCCTCATACCAGACCAACACTGTTCCCTTAGAACCAATATCTTTTTGTAATTGTAATAATAGTTCGGGTACCGGGTCAGTATCAAGTGTGTGTAAAAATTCTGTATGTTGCAGTTCTCCACCGTGTTTTTCGATTATATGAAGTGAGTATTGAAACGGTAATTGCTGATATGGTTTTAATCCATCGAAGGGAGGTACAACCGAAGACAGCGTCTCATAATCGAGAAAGTACAGTGGGTATTCTAAACTTTCAATAAAGTCCCCTATTTTATCTGGCTTTACTAATGGTTCGCCAAGTTTAACCGCCTCTACCTGCCACTGTTGTTTTTTGCTCAGCTCAAAATCCTCGGGAATATCTTTAAGAGAGGTAATATGTAGATCTTCTAATTGACCAAGCTGTTCGGGCACTGGTCGACAAAGTTTATAAATAGAATATGGGTCATCATTAGGTTGCAGTGCAGCAAAAATTTCTAACCATTCTCGAAAAGCTCCCATTTTTGCCCGGCGCGGGGTTGGATCGGGCATTTCTTCGAGACCAATAGTTTGAAACGCCGCCAAGATAGCTCTATTTGTCTGCTCTATTCGTGCTCGAACACGATCAGTAACCTCTTGGATTCCGCTGAGTTTAAGTAAGTCAATTTCACCACTGCGTACATATTGGTTATTACAATAAATAACCGATATATTCCGCACCGTATAACCTGCCTTTTCTAATACAACCGTCTGAAAGGCCAAATCTTCGATGTGTTCCGGCTTAACCGAAGTTGAACTTTTTATTTCGAATAGATCGAATGTTTTCTCGTCGACCCGTTCAATAACGTCAACAATACAGGTAATAGCATCTTCGCCAAAATCTGCTACAAACCGAGCTTGGCTAATCTGTTTTGCTCCATCTTGAATAGCTTTTTCTGAACGCACAGGCATCGAAAGATATTCATCGTAATTGCTAAATCCTACTCGTTTAAGGCCAGGAAACCGTGTCTCTGCATAGGTTTCAAATAAATTACCAGCATCAAACATCGCCTGCAAATTTGCATCTGGTTCAGGTAGTTTCTTCTTATCATGTTTTTTTAGCCATAGCCAAGCTGGATGCTTTAAAAACATCACGTACTCTGACTTACTGAGTTCTGTTTTTGCCATGGCTTTATTATAACCTAGAAAATATCAACACTGCACGAACAGCGCAAGTTTGTTATAATGATTGTCTATGAGTGAGAAAGTATACGACGTGTTAATTATAGGTGCTGGTCCAGCTGGCTATACCGCTGCAATTTATGCTGCTCGCGCAAGCCTTAAGACAATAATGATTGCCGGTGACTCACCAGGTGGTCAATTACTCCTTACTTCTGAAGTTGAAAACTTTCCTGGCTTTAAAGATGGAATAATGGGGCCTGAACTAATGGATGAGATGAAAGCTCAGGCTGTCCGTTTTGGAACCGAAATGAGAACAGATTTTGTAACCAAGGTTGTATTAGAAGGTGAAATTAAAAAAGCTTGGGTAGGCAATGATGAATACCAGGCCAAAACGGTGATTATCTCTACCGGAGCTTCTGCTAACTGGCTCGGTCTCGAAAACGAAACACGACTGATGGGTAAAGGAATCTCGGCCTGTGCTACGTGTGATGGATTTTTCTTTACTGATAAACATGTAGTTGTTGTTGGTGGTGGTGATAGCGCCATGGAAGAAGCACTAACTCTAGCTAAGTTTGCCAGCAAAGTAACAATTGTTCATCGTCGAGATGAGTTTAGAGCAAGCAAGATTATGCAGCAGCGAGTAAAAGATCATGAAAAAATCGATATTATTTGGAATAGCGCTGTTGTGGATGTGCTTGGTGACGATTTTGTATCTGGCGTGAAACTCAAAGATACAAATACAGATAAAGAAACTCAGTTTGATTGCGAAGGACTTTTTGTTGCAATCGGCCACACTCCTGCCACAAAATTATTTGCAGATATTCTCCCCACGAATGAAAAGGGCTACTTAGAAATTAATCATGATACCTCTACTAAAATACCTGGTGTTTTCGCTGCTGGCGATGTAGCGGATGCACGGTATCGTCAAGCAATTACAGCTGCCGGCGAAGGCTGTAAGGCTGCACTCGAAGCCGAGCATTACATAGAATCTAAAGTATAGACATGAGTAATCAGTCATTTTCTGACGCAATTAAAGCAACTCAGGAAAACATTGCACGCTTTGAAAAAATCGAAGGTAAAACCTGGGGAGTTGAAGGTGCCGTAATTGAACTTACTAAACAGGTTGGGCAACTTTCTGCTCTAGTGATGAACAGAGAAGGATATTACTTTCCAGAACGCGAAAAACTTAGTAGCATCTATGAAGCCACAGATGATCGAATTGCCGACGAACTGGTTGATATAATGTTTGCTGTTGTTCGTATCGCAAAGCAATACAATATTGATCTAGTTGATTCTAGTGCAAAAATACGTCTCACCGAAGATAAATTTTTAAAAGAAAACGGTGTTTAGAATTATATTGTAAGATTATTTTTTCTTACGTTTGTTGGGATCAAGTTCTTTTTTACGTAAACGGAGAGATTTAGGAGTAACTTCTAACAACTCGTCATCTTCAATAAAATCGATACATTCTTCTAGACTAAAAATAGTTGGTGGCATAAGCTGTACTACACCGTCAGAAGAACTGGTGCGCATATTGGTAAGCTGTTTGCCTTTACAAACGTTAATTTCCATATCTTCTTGGCGGTTATTGAGACCTATTATTTGTCCGGCATAGACTTTAGTACCCGGACCAACAAACGCAATTCCCCGTTCTTCGGCTTTTTGCAAAGCATACGCAGTTGTAGAACCAGTTTCAAAAGAAATAAGTGCTCCATTACGTAATTGGCTCAGTGCCTGACCCATAGGCTGGTAACCAGTCATTAAAGTATTCATTACTGCTTCACCCTTGGTATTGGTCATAAGAATTCCACGCAAACCAAGTAAAGCTCGGGTAGGGAGTTCGTAGACGAGTTTGGTTACACCTTTTGGACTAGCAAACTGTTCTTTTAGTATCGCACGACGTTGTCCTAATTCCATCTGTACAGCTCCAACATTTTCTGCAGGTACTTCAACTATCAATTCTTCAACTGGTTCAACTTCTTTGCCATCTTCTATTTTTGTAACTACTTGCGGGCGTCCTACTTCAAATTCAAACCCTTCACGCCGCAGTGTTTCAATTAGAACACTTAGATGAAGCTCGCCACGACCACTTACTAAAAAGCCCACATCGTGTGACTCTACTAATAAACCAACATTTGTTTCGAGTTCTTTTTGCAGTCTGTCACCAATTTGGCGTCCCGTAGTAAAGTCGCCTTCTTTTCCTTTTTCTGGGCTGGTATTTGGGCCGAGGTAAATCTTAAGCGTAGGTGCTTCAACTTCGAGAACCGGTAAAGCTTCAGGGCTTATAGAATCTGCTACCGTTTCACCAATTTGCGCATCACCTACTCCTGTTAGCTGTACAATATTACCAGCAACACCTACTGGTGTTTCGACAGTTGTAAGACCTTTGCTTTCAAAAACATGATCAATAGTTGCTTTTACCTGAGTACCGTCTTTTTTGCACAGGACAACTGTATCGCCCGGCTTTACGTAGCCACGATTTATACGACCGATAGCGTATTTGCCTTTATAGCTATCCCAGCGAAGTGCAGTAACGAGCATCTGAAATGGTCCATCTGCTTCAACACTTGGCGAAGGAACATCATTAATGATTGCATCAAAGATCACTGAAAGATCTGTGTCAGCAACTGTATCTGCTGGTATTTCCTTCCAGGCTTTGGCTTCTCGACCAATAGCATAATAAATTGGAAAATGAAGTTGATCTTCGTGTACGGCAAGTTCTAAAAAGAGATCAGCTAATTCGTTTTCAACTTCTTTAATGCGTGAACCTGGTTTGTCTATCTTATTTATCACCACAATGGGTTTAAGTTCGCCTGCCAATGCTTTTTGTAAAACAAACTTGGTTTGTGGCATAGGGCCTTCTTGCGCATCAACGATTAAAATACAGCCGTCAGCCATATTGAGTGTTCGTTCTACCTCCCCCGAAAAATCGGCATGTCCTGGGGTATCAATAATATTAATTCGATATTCACCATGCTGAACAGCAGTGGTTTTGGCGGTAATTGTAATGCCGCGTTCACGTTCTTGATCACCACTATCCATAATGAGATCTTGACTCATTTCAGCCTGGTTATCGCGAAATGTTTGAGATTGCTTTAACAAACCATCTACCAAAGTGGTTTTACCATGATCTACATGAGCAATAATAGCGATATTACGAATTTTTTTGGGGTCTTGAGTTGTCATAATGTCCTTGAATTTAAGAGTAAAAATAATAGCGCTCGGGTTTCAGTTGTGCTGATACCAAAGCGCTATCAATACCGAGTAATTATAGCATAGTTATGCTTGTATTACAATACGGTTATACTACAAACCAAGAATCTGTTTTTTCTTAGCATCAAACTCTTCTTGAGTAAGAATTCCTTGGTCTTTAAGTTTTGCTAGTTGTTCTAATTGAGCAATTTGATCATCTTGGCTTGGTGCATCTGCTTCTGGAGCTGGTTGAGCCTGTTGTTCATCATTGGCCCAACGGTTAGCTTGTCGGCGACTCACATTGTTTGATACTGCAGTGGCAGTACCGGCAACTACGGCTGTTCGAGCCATTCCACGTAATAATCCTGGCATAATTATTCTCCTTTCTCGTTAAGTTCTTTTTCTGCATCTGGATGAATACGACCTTCTGCAATAAGTACACCACCGACATCCATAATTGCTTTTTTGAGTGGTTTTGCCCAAAGTTGTTCAATAACTAAGAGCCCAGCTGAGGTATTGTTTTCTAAAAGTTCTGCTACTTCTTCAATGTCGTCATCGCCAATCATACCAGCGGTAATATCTTTTTCTTTAGTAAACTTAGCAACAATTGGGTCATCTATTTGGCTCAGTTCAACCGAAGCAACTTCGCCCTTTTCGTCTTTCATAATAAGAGCAAGGTCGAGAACTTCAATAGTTCCATTTGCTGTCGCTTCTTCTAAAGCATTTAGTATCTCTCCATTGAA
>JAHFOQ010000009.1 GCA_023261595.1 bacterium
GCAAATAAAAGCAGTTCCGAGCCAAACAATTCGTGAATGTTTTTTAGTCATAAATGCTATCTATTACTAATTACTGAGCGCATATAATCGTCGAGATTTTCGAGTGCTATACCGGTACCTTTTGCTACACATAATAATGGTTCTTCTGCTACATAACTCGGAACACCGGTGACTTTTGTCATGAGTTTATCAATATTTCTCAGTAAACTACCTCCTCCAGTCATGATCATTCCGCGATCGATAATATCTGAAGAAAGCTCTGGTGGGGTTTGTTCGAGAACAGCTTTTACAGCAAGGATGATGTCATCAAGACGATCAGAAATTGCTGTTGTAATGTCGGTTGAATTTAGTTCTATTGTTTTTGGTAGGCCAGCGACAACATCTCTACCCCGTACCTTCATCTTCATAGGTTTATCGAGCGGTAGCGCCGAACCAATTTCTTTCTTTATATCTTCCGCTGTTTGAGCACCAACAACCAAACCATATTTTTTGCGAATAAAATCAGAAATAGCATTATCAATTTTTGCTCCCGCAACTCGTACGCTATGTTCTGCTACGATACCACCAAGACTAATAATGGCGACTTCGGTGGTCCCTTCTCCAATATCAACAATTAAATTGCCAGCTGGAGCAGCAATAGGAACATTGGCCCCAATCGCTGCGGCGACGGGTGCGCGAATAATATAGACTCTACGTGCTCCAGCACTCATTGCAGCATCGATTACTGCACGTCTTTCAGTAGATGTTATACCTGTAGGAACGCTAATCATTAGTTCTGGGCGAGTAATTCGTACTCGTCCTGCTATTTTACTAATCAAATATTTAAGAAGCGCCTGGGTGATTCGATAATCTGCGATTACCCCATCTTTAAATGGCCGGCTTGCAGCAATAATATCAGGTGTACGACCGAGCATTTCTTTTGCTTCATTTCCAACCGCTACAATTCTGTTATCATCTACACTAACCGCTACTACTGATGGTTCGTTTGCAACAATCCCCTTTTTAGGTAAATATACGAGTGTATTGGCAGTTCCCAGGTCAATGGCTAATCGTTTTTTTAACATAGACTCTATTGTAGCTAAAAAACTCGCAAATTTATAGCCAATCACTTAACGCTTTCTGGAATGTATTGTATAATTACTACTGATTAGATATGAAAAAAACCCGTAAACCTCTTCAGTGGTTAATGTACACACTCGCGATTAGTGTGTTAATTTTTGGCACCATTTCTCTTGTGTATTTTGCTCAAGGCTATAGTTATGACTTTAAAAGTGGTCAAATACGAAATAGCGGGCTCGTACTAATAGATTCTCGACCAAATGGCGCATCTATTAAGCTAAATGACAAACCAATTAGTGATAAGACGCCGTATCGATATGATAATGCATCGGCTGGTGAAATTACGATCGGTTTACAAAAGACTGGATATAGAGACTGGTTTACGAAACAAACAGTAGTTGCCGGTGAAGTAACTTTTGTCGAATATGCACTTCTATTACCCAATGAACTTATCCGACAGTCTATTTCGGAACCAATTACTCTTACTGGCTTAGATAGTGATACGGAGCATAAAAAAGCAGTAAGTGTTAGTGCTCAAAAAGATGTATATGCAGTAAATAACAATGGTGTGGCCACACGAATTTATTCTGCAGGGGTAAATAAGATCGATTCTGCTAAAATCTCTCCCGATGGGAACAGGGCATTAATTCAGCAGAGTAATATTGATACAACCACTAATCAGATACTTGTTACCACTAATGGTTCGTCTGTTATTAACCTTACCCAACAATACGGTTCGGTGTTCCCGAATTTACAGTTTAGTCCACAAAACTCTGCCGAGCTATATTGGTTTGATAATGGTTTAATTCGTAAACTTGATGCAAACAACCAAAGTCTCAGTTCTGCCCTACTGAGCAATGTAATTAGTTACTCACTTACCCGTGACCGTATAATAGCAACTCAACCAGGTTCACTTACGGCACTAACCAGTATGATTGTCAGTACTAATTTATCTGGAGGAGATAAACGAGATGTCGCATCATTGCCCGTTGATAAATTAGGATATAGCGGAATTGTAATTCATTCACGTTTTCATACCTATTTGGCAGTTCGATCTAACTCAAACCCAAAGAGCCTGTATTATATTTATGAACCATTTAATAAAGATGCATTACCGGTAAAGTTAGCAGACAATGTGAGCTTCTTTAACTCAAGTCCGAATCAAAAATTCTTAACATATTTAGATAAGGAAGGAATCCATAGTATCGATCTCGAAACAAACCGAAAATATAATCACGAACTAAATACACTTACCATTTCCCAGCTCAATTGGTACGATGATTACCATTTGATCGTACAGTCAGGTAATGAAAGTTCAATTATAGATTTTGATGGGTATAATCAACAAAGTATTATTCCAAACTCAAATTCTGGGTTCTTACTTTCAAATGATAGTAAATCGATACTGTATATTACTGTCGCTAGTACTGTTGAAAAAGTTCTACTCGAATCAAAATAATTACATTTTAACTTACGTCTGGAAGATGATTCAGTGGAGTGGTATTTTGTTGTTTTGGAGATTCTGTATTGTTCGAGTTTGAACCTCCAAAGAACTTTCCAAAAAAGTTCGCTATAGCTTCTTGAATTTGTGAAAATATAGTTGGGGAAGCACTCGGCAATACACCGGACTGAGTTGCTGCCACAGCTGAAGTTGCAGGCTGTTGTGTTGAGCTGGCCTGTTGTGTAGTGGGTGAATTCGGCGCCGGTTGTATTTGTTCTGCGCTTACTACAAATCTTCTCCAGCTTGTACCGGGTGGTGTACACGTAATAAGGGTTGAAGTGGGTGTAGAAGTTTGAGTTAACACACTTAAGTCTGTTGGTGCTACAACCTTTGTATTTGTAACTTTATATACATATTTGCGTGATTGGTAATGAATTTCATAAGTATCTCCAGGAACAAGTTTTTCTAGTAACACAAAAACAAACTTATAATTTCCGGGCTCCCACCAATCATTGCTAGAGTGACCAAAAAACACTGCGTTCCCCACTTCTCCGGGGTTTGCAGTACCAGCATAATGCACTACACCATTTTGAAGTGCTCGTAACATATCTGGTTCTGAGAGCGTGTTGATAAACACCAGAGGAGCCTGTACGCCGATTTTTGGAATAATTAATACATTTTCTGGTCCAACCACTTCCGCGTTGGCTGAATTTGTTGTTGCAGTATTCTCTACCGGTGTAGTTTGGGTAGGCTGAGTTTGATTTGAAGTTGGTTGCTTAGGGGTAAATAAAAATAACACCTGGCTGTAAATAACTTGAAAATTAAAAACTATGAGAAAAACAATAAAACTAAGTATCGCAAATCGTACTGTACCAAAATGTTTATGCTGACGTATTTTCTTAAGTTTTTCGCGAGCCTTGCGTTTTTTTTCTGTTTCTGGCTTAGGGGTATGTACATTAGAAACTGGAGTGCGTGACTCGGTATGTGTATCTGTCTGAGCTGGCTCTTTTTGTTTCAGCGGTAAATTCGTGTGGACATTGTGTACTACCGGTTCAGTCGGCTGATGTACCTGTGGATTTACAAATGGTTTTATTCCATGAAGAGCCTGAGAGGGCTCTTTTGCTGGCTCTTGTGGAGGGACCGGATATTCATTTGGTTCTGGAGATGGTGATTCGTTCATTTCTTTTTTGTACTACTTTCTATTATAATACACTTTAGCTTCTGAGCTATTCGTTTATACTACTTAAGCCGCTGTGGTGGAACTGGTAGACACGCACGACTCAAAATCGTGTGTCGAAAGACATGTCGGTTCGAGTCCGACCAGCGGCACCAAGAAAAATAACCTCACTGTCGAGGTTATTTTTCTTGTAAAGCATGTGCTAGGTTCTGAAAAAAACTATTTTTATCCACCAAACTTTTTCGTAATAGGTAGCCAGCAGTTAATATTCGCTTAAGCATGTCAAATTCTGGGTTAGTTACATCACAAAGTAAGCTTAGAAGAATTGGGATATAGAGGTAGTCAATTGATATATCGTCTGAGTTGTTAAGATTTATGATCCCAGCTTGGTGTAGACTTGTATAGCTACAGCTAATTACTTGATAATTTTCTATACAGATAATATTTGCTTGCAAGAATTCAGCCAATTGTTTAAGCAGGTTTATTTTGTTGTAGATACCTGCATTAGAGGTAAAATTAACTGGTAAATGTAAATAATTTGCGAGTTCAACCAGTTTTTTTGTATTACATATGAAAATGTCACCTTTTCGCTTTAGTGCGAGGGATGGAGTAATTTTAAACAAATTTACTGATTCTGATGTAAAAACAATGGGTGCTTGCCTCGAGTTAACTAATTTTTCCAAAAAAATCTGCAAACGTGAGCTTATCTCAATGTCCATTCCTACAGCTATATAACTACAATCTTGTAAAGTATGAATTGCTTCATCGGTATTTTCGAATGGCAAGGTACCTTTTTTACCGCCATATAAGAATATATCTGCAGGTACGCCTGCACTTTTTAATTCTTCTTCCGCCACAAAAATTATATCGTGATTCATCGCAAGAACAATTTGATAAATATCATTTATTCTTTTAAGCTGAGCATGCTTACCGGCAAGAACACCAATTTTTCTTGCTTGTAACCGACTGATAGGTCTTTCAAAAAGAATTTTTTGATAAAAGTCATTTTCTTCTTCACGAATAAGTTTTACATCCTCCATCGTAACGTTACCAGTATATATTTAAATCAGTTGGGAGAGAGGATGAGAGTTTTTTTGCTATATTTGGTTGAATGATTTTGAGCGTTGTCATAAATGCAGAAACTCGATTTTCAGCTTCTGATTGATCGGTTAGTTTTAGTATGTGCATAACTCTATCAAGGAAAATCTGTTGGTTAAATTGTTTCAGCTCAATTTTGCGATGTAAAAAAAACCTTCGTTTTGTAGTAGGTTGTAAATATATAGGCAAATTTCGCTCGATTTGCGTATAAATTTGTGTATCAAGAGTGGCTTCTAATGCAGAAACGATGGCAACTGCACTTCGTTCGGCTTCGATATTGCTGGTTAGATTTGCTGATTGCTTGATTAGAGCTAAAAAATGTTCTGGCACGGTGTTACCTTAATTAATGCCCAAATATTACCATAAAAATAACAAAAAGTCTATTATTTTTTTCTTTCAAATCTAGTTTGAATTGTTGAGATGGTATTTTCTGCGGAAGAAAGATAGTCTTGTAGCTCTCGGGCAAGTTCGCTCGCCTCTTTAAATTGTTCTAATGCTTTTTCGACATCAGTATCGGATTCTAAAGAATGGGTTATTTCTTCTAGACGATGCATTTTTTGCGCAAAATTAAAAGAGCTGTTCTTGGATTCTGTCTTTTTCATAGTTCTCTTCTCCATTTGCTACTTTCTTTGCAGTTAAATTACCTTTTGCTAATTGTATCATAAGAATATCGTTTGTCTCGATCTTACTCGGATCTCTGAGAGTTTGTCCGTTCAACGAAACAATAGCATACCCTCTTTCTAGGACTGACTTAGGGTCGAGAGTTTGCACTAATGTTAATTGATGAGAAATCTTTAAACGTTGTTGTTGCACTAGAGCTTTTAAATCAGCAGATATTTTAGTAAATAATTCTGTGACTTTTTGTGAATTTTTTACAATAATACGTTGGTAAACTTGTTGAAATTCATTGAGTTCTGACTGGAGGCGTAAAACTTGTTCGAGTAATCGATTGCCCGACTGAAGAACCGTATCGGTAAGCGTTGCGGCTACCGCATGTTTATCCGGTACCAATAATCGAGCAGCATCAGTCGGAGTAGCTGCACGAATGTCAGCAACTAACTCACTCAAACATATATCTGTTTCATGTCCAATTCCAACTAACGTTGGTATTTTGCTTGCGAAAATTGCACGCACGACCTGTTCATTATTAAATGCTTGCAAATCTTCTGCACTTCCTCCGCCTCTAATAACAACCAAGCAATCATACTCCTCTGGATGTGCATTAAAGTAGCTAATAGCAGAAAAAATTTGATCTGGTGCGTCAACTCCTTGAACTTGCACTTGCGCATGGTCAATAACTAAACCCGACCAGCGATCATTTAGTATTGCCACAAAATCTGCATATGCAGCTGCCTGTGCAGATGTTATTAATGCCACTCTGCTAGGATATGTTGGGAGCGTACGTTTTCTCTCCATCGCAAATAATCCTTCTTTTTCTAATTGCTGACGCAATAATTCAAAAGCTTTTTGTACGTTACCTTCCCCCACCAACTCAACCGCACGTACTGTAAGAGAAAATTTACCCCACTTCGTTATATTTGGATATGCCCTCACTCGTATTAACGTGCCATCTTCTATTACTGTCTTGAGCTGATAAATTGGCATAAAACAAGAAATTGTTGTTTCTTTATCTTTTAGATCAAAAAACACCCATTTTCCTTGATTGAGTTTGTAACTCGATACTTCACCTTCAATAATTACTTCTGGGTAAGCATATTGAAGTGTATGGGTAACAAGAGAATGAAATTCGGTGACGGTGAGTATTTGTTGTTCCATCATTCAAGCTGCTCAGGTTTATTATTGGCTTCATCGATTGTAGTGTGTTTATAGAAGAATAACCCAATAGGTAAAAATAACCATAGCGCAATTACTCGATATACGATTGTTACTGAAAATGCCAAATCAAACGGTATACCAAGCCCCGTAAATGTAGCAATCATTCCGGCTTCGTAGGCACCTACACCGGCGGTGAAAATTGATGCTAACGAGGTTAATGTAGCAATAACATACGCTGTCATTACTACGCCTGGATTTACTACTTTTCCAAAAGCGAGAAAGACAACAAAGATGCAGGCCATATCAAAAAATACCATCAAAAATGCATACCCGAATGGTTTATGTAGGCTCGACCAGTTGGTTCGTAAAAAATCTATTGAGGTACGGAGTTCGTTGTAGAATTTTTCAATTCGTTTCTTACCATATGGGCGTTTTTTTAATCGGCGAAGAATCGCATTTACAGGTCTGACAAAAAAGTAAGTAATTTCTTCAGTTAATCCTTTATTAAAGAGGAAGATTACAAGACTAATAGCAATAAACAATAAAACAAACACAATTACCAATAGTAGTCGTGAACTTATTTTTACCACTTGATTACTTAAGAGAAGCAAAGCAAATCCAAGACCAAGCATAATGACGTAGCTAATTGATGTTAATAAGTACCAAACAAGTTGCCCGAGAGTACTGTCAGATTTTTCTATATCTGGAGCTAATTGCTGTGTAAAATAGGTAATTCCAGATATTCCTGCAGTTGGGAATGCAATATTAACAAAATTTAAGGTAGTTGTGGCAGAAAATAATGGCTTAAAGCGGAGTTTCTTATTAAAAACTTCAAAAAATCGACGAAAGTATTGTGTATTTGCCCAATAGTAACAAACCCGGAGTAAAACAACAAAGATAAGTACCCACCAGTGTGTTTTCTTAAGCAGTAAAACAAAATCTTGAATCTGACCAAACTGAGCAACAATAATAACAATAACAAGTATCAAACCAACAAAGAATAAAAAGTGCCGCACTTTCATATGTCTAATTGTAGCATAGGCCAACTTATCATATTCGTTGTATAATACGGTGATGTATATAGCTATTACTGGTCGTGAGACAAATCTTGCTCTTGCTGAACTCGAAGCAGTGTTCGGACAAATAGCATCTTTGAGTAAAGAAGTTGTTGGTATTGAATTAGAAAATCTTAGCTATGAAAGATTGGAACATATTGGATTTACGAAAAAATTTGCCCAAACTGTAAAAGAATCTGTTAGTTTAGACGTATTGGCCAATGAAATTGCAAATGCAATGCTTGGAGATACAGAAGGTACAAGCAAATTATCGTTTGGTATTAGTTGGTATTGCAACAAACCAGCTAACAGGCGAAGTTATTTAGATTTAGCTAAAAAAGTAAAAAAACAAATTCAAGCACACAATAGATCAGCGCGTTTTATTCAACCTAAAGAAGATTTTGCATTAAACGCAGCCCAAATTCATTATAATAATTTGTTTAAAAAGGGCTGTGAAATAATTTTGTACGGCAATGCATATCAACCTAGTATTGCAATTACTCGGTGGGCATTTAACCCAAGTCTATATTCACACCGAGATTATGATCGTCCGGCCCGTTCTGCAAAAGTTGGAATGTTTCCGCCAAAATTGGCTCAAGTACTGATTAATCTAGCCAGCCCCAAGCATACTGATATTATTTGTGACCCATTTTGCGGAAGTGGTGTGGTGTTGCAAGAAGGTATGTATGCTGGTTATAACGTAGTCGGCTCTGATAATTCCGAAGACATGGTTGTTGCATCACAAAAAAATTTAGATTGGTTTAGCAAAGAATTCCACCCTAAAAATACTTTTGTTCTTTCTCAAGGAGACGCTCGTAATTTTACTGCGCCAAAAAGCTCTTTCGTAGTTGTTTCTGAGGGGTATCTTGGACCTGGTTTAAGTGAAAAACCCAACCATGCTTTATTACAACCAATTACTACAAATTTAGAAAAGCTCTATCTCGATTTCTTTAAATGTCTTGTTGTTCAACCGAATAAACCAAGAGCAATTGTTATTACTCTTCCTTTTTGGCAAACAACTACAGGAATAAGTTATCTAAATGTTATTGACCAAATTACTGATCTAGGCTATACTATAAGGCAGTTCAACTCGGTTAATTCTGCACAACTGCTTTACCGCAGAAGTCAGCAGATTGTAGGCAGACAAGTGCTTGTAGTCGAGTTAAAAAAGACTAATTAAGAAAAGGATTCTATGTCACATACAAAAGCCGGCGGTACTACAAAAAATGGTCGCGATTCACAAAGTAAACGCCTTGGAAATAAACTCTACGGTGGCCAGACAGTAAAAGCTGGTGGAATTATTGTACGCCAACGGGGAACAAAATTCGAAGCTGGTAAAGGTGTAGAGCTTGGCAAAGATTATACAATTTTTGCAATTCAAGATGGTATAGTGGAATACTCCCAGAAAAGAATTGCAAAATTTACTTCTGCTAAAAAATACAAAACTGTCGTTTCTGTAGTTTAGAAAACTACAAAGATATACCAGCAGCTGCTATGTTCTAAGCAGCTGTTTTGTTATATACAGGTTTCGAGATGGGTTTTGTCCGATTATAATGCGCAGAAGCTCCTATAAAATCACGAAATAACGGATGTGGTCGATTTGGTCGTGATTTAAACTCAGGGTGAAACTGACTTGCAACATAGAAAGGATGGTTATTTAGCTCAATAATTTCTACTAATTTTCCGTCTGGGCTCAGGCCACTGATAACCAAGCCATTCTCTTGTAATACTTCGCGATAATCATTGTTAAACTCATATCGATGGCGATGTCGTTCGACAATGTTTTGCGTGCCATATGCTAAGTAAGCACGAGATTTTTTCGAAATTTTTGTTGAATAATCTCCGAGGCGCATTGTACCTCCCATTTCTACACCGATCTGATCCGGCATGATATGCACAACTGGATGAGCAACATCTGGGTTGATCTCAGCTGAATTGACGGCTTTTGTCTTAAGTACTTCACGAGCAAATTCAATTACTGCTACCTGCATTCCAAGACAAATACCTAGATATGGTACGTTATTCTTACGCGCATATCGTGCTGCAGCAATTTTTCCTTCTACACCACGACTACCAAATCCACCTGGTACCAAGATACCCTGTACTTCTGCAAGTTCTTTTTCTATATAATCAACATTTTCTGCATTAATCCAACGGATCATTACCTTAACATTATGATGCCAGCCAGCTGCACGTAATGATTCAAATATACTCATATATGTATCTTCGTGATTCATATACTTAGCAATAACCCCAATATTTACCGTCTTATCAACCGATTTAATCTTATCAACCAGATTACTCCATTCAGTAAGTTGAGCTTTTCGTTTAGGTAATTTCAAATGAGAGCATATATAATCTGCAATTCCGGTTTCTTCCATACGTAAGGGCACTTCATAGACCGTTTCAGCTGTTTCTAGCCCTACTATCGCCTCTTTTGCAACATCACAGTATAAACTCATCTTATCGAGCCCTTCGGCATTCAGAGGATGGTCAGAACGTACAAATAATACATTAGGTGAAATACCGGCTTCGCGCAGATCTCTTACGCTATTTTGGGCTGGTTTAGTTTTAATCTCCTTGCTTGCTTGTAGATAGGGTAAGAATACTAAATGAGCGTATAAGACATTTTCTTCGCCAACTAATCGTTTCATTTGCCTAATCGCTTCAATAAATGCCATTGCTTCATAATCCCCTACCGTGCCGCCTATTTCGACAATGTGAATATCAAATTTTTTACCAGCTTCAATTATTCTACGATGTATTTCTGAAGTAACATGTGGAATTATTTGCACTGTTTTACCAAGATAAAGACCTTTGCGTTCATTTGCAATTACCTGTGAGTATATTTGACCTGATATGGTCGAACTACTTCGTTCGAGTTCTTTATCGATAAATCTTTCATAGTGACCAAGGTCGAGATCAGTCTCTGCACCATCGCGAGTTACAAACACTTCGCCGTGCTCTGCTGGGTTAAGCGTACCTGCATCGGTATTTAAGTAAGGATCACATTTCTGCATATTAACAGAAAAGCCTCGGGATTTTAATATTTTACCGAGACTTGCTGCTGTGATACCTTTTCCGAGACCCGAAACCACACCCCCAGTAACAAAGATATATTTCGTCTTAGTTTTCTTACCTGCCATACTTTCACCTCTCCCCTCATTAACTCATTACTATTAATAATAGCTCTTGTGGTAGTAATCGAGCAATACAAAATATGTAGTATTTTTTACACTTTTTTGGATTTCTACTGAGAAATTTTTTGTTTGGCTATTTCTAGGGCTTTAGAAAGCTGTGAGTCTCGTCCACCGTTTATGTCTTCAGTTGTGGTTTTAACTTCTACATCAGGTTTTATGCCTTCTTTGCTAATATTAACACCTTTTGGTGTGTACCAGTGGGCTACGGTAACTTTGAGCGCATCGTTCGGACAGCTTGAGGAAAGATTAAATCCTGTTAAACAGATAATTTCTTGCACAGAACCCTTACCGAAAGTTTTCTCTCCTACAAGAGTGGCTCGATTGTTATCGTGTAATGCACCGGCCATAATTTCAGATGCCGAAGCAGATCCACCATCAACCAACATAATGACAGGAATCGTCGTCATGTCGCCACCTGGTAATGCAGTAAATTTCTTGTTTTCACCCTTACGTGAGCGTTCTTCAACAACAACTCCAGAGCTCATAAACTGTGAGCTGATTTTTACCGCACCATCAAGATATCCGCCTGGGTTACCTCGAACATCAACTATTACGGCTTTTGCGCCTTGGCTGTTTAGGTTCGTAATAGCATTCTGTACGTCAGCAGTAGTATTCTGACCAAACTCACTAATTTTAATATATCCAATTTGTCCGGGTTTCATTTCACTTTTTACACTTGGTACTGTTATATCAGCACGGGTAATAGTATATTCTTTTGGCTCAGCTCCTACACGAATAATACCGAGTTTAACAGTTGTATCTTTCTCTCCCCTTATCTTAGTAACTGCTTCATCAACCGTCATTTTAGATGTATCGGCACCGTCAATAGCAGCGATTATATCACCACTCTTTAAGCCGGCAATTGCTGCTGGGGTACCTTCTATTGGTGCAATTACCGTTAATCGATTGTTTTTTATACCAACTTCTATACCTATGCCGCTTAACTTACCTTTTAATTGATCTGCTAGTTCTTGATTAGATTTCTTGTCGAGATACACAGTATACGGATCACCTAATGAAGCTACCATCCCGGTAATTGCACCTTCGGATTGTTTGTTTGGATCGATATCACCGTCGAATTTCTGCTTAAGCAGTGTATTTACCTGCCAAAACTTTGCTAAATCTATTGGCTGTTGGCTGATTGCATTTGGTCCAAATGTAACTTTTGCTCCAAATGCATTAAAACCAAAACCAAGCGCAAAAAAAATAGCACCTACGACAATAAATTGCCATGCCGATGACCGAAATCGACGAGGTTTTTTATTGGCAACACTATGTTGCTGCGGTTGTGGTGTATTTGTTTCCAAAATTTTTATTAAAAGTGAATAAATTGTAATCCAGCTATTGAGACATCACTCGTGGAATATTGCCCATCCCAGTTAGCATTATATTGGCTGACGTGCACTTTACTCCCATTAACTGATTCTACGTACATTGCATGGCCATAGCTACCTGCCATAGAAATAGCGACATCTCCAGGTCTAGGGTTACCATCTACAGGTATACCGGCCGCACGGGCGTTACTTGGCCATTGATACGCGTTTCCTCTACCGCCCCAATACGGCATATTACGTCCCGTTGAAGCAACTTTCCATGCAGTATAGCTTACACACTGACGTTGATACATTCCCCATGGATCAGGAATACTATTTGGAAAAGGTGCTCCACCCCATGGATAACCCCCGCTCCCTCCATAATGAACATTGCTTGAGAAAGAAGCTATTATTGCTGCTTGTTGGCGACGTAAGTCTGCAATTTTAGCGTTATCCTGATCTGCTAATTTACGATAATTAGATTCCTCACCCTGAGTTTGAGCTAACAAGTTCTGTTGTTGAGCCTTTTTCGCATTAATTCCAGATACAACAGTTACTTGTTGATTAGACTGTGCATCTAATTGATCTTTTTTATCTCCAAGTTCTTTCTTTAGACTATCAATTTTCTTCAAATTATCATCAATTTTTTTCTTGATTGCACTTAAATATTCTTGTTGTGCAACAAAATCACTCAAATCTTTGCTTGAGGCAACTACTTCTACAGGAGAGGCGTCACCCTGTTTGTATATGGTGCGTAAGTTTTCTTTAAGAATCGACTTCTGATGATCTAATTCTTTATTTGCTGCGTCAATACGGGCTTGGGTTTGTTTAATTTCAAGATTCGTTAAATCTAATTGATGTTGTGCAGCATCAATTTCGGCCTGAATACTCGCAATTTTTGCTTTTAGGGTACCGGCATCTGCTGCTTTGGCATCTGCTGCAGCCTGGGTAGCTTGAACTTGTTTTTTGAGAGCAGCAATTTGTGCATCAAATTGATCAGCTTTAGCTGGTTGAGTAAAAATTCCAAGAATAGACAACAATACAGCAATAGTACCAATTGCTGCGAATGCTTTTGTTTTTGTAAATTTAGATTGTCTACCTAGTCTGTTTTGAATTTTTTTGTCAAAAATCACGTATTAGTCACCCTCCTTGACTTAGATATTAGTATACCAATTAACTTGCTTATGTTCAAGTAAATAACGGGCTATTTATAACTTTAAATAGCGCATAAGGGCAAGCCAACTACTTATTACCCCAATAAAGACACCAACCACAAGCATGCCAACTGCAATTAGGCCAAAATGCGCACCAAAATAGTCGAGTGTTGGTCCAGCACCAAGCTTATCAGTTAAGAACGGACCTACTCCTCGACTAAATGGTATAAGCAAAGTTAAAGCAATTAATGCACCAAACACTCCATAGAGTGTACCTTCTACCAAGAATGGTCCTCGAATAAACCATTTCGTTGCACCCACAAGCTTCATAATTTCTACTTCTTCTCTTCGGGTAAAAATTGCCATTCGAATAGTATTAAAGATAATAAGCAAAGCAATTATTAAAAATACGACACTGAGTGCTAATCCGATCTTCGTTACCGCATTACTAATCTTAATTACATTTTCGACTACTCCCTGACGATTTTCATCTCTATTATCTACACTAGTATCAGTAATAATTTTTGACTCTTCGAGCGCGTGAATATCGGCATTGGTCTGGTTAATAAGATCAATATTGGTAAGTTTCACTTCAAAGCTTGCTGGTAGTGGATTACCAATACTTTGTGCTGACTGAGCAAGTTTTTGACCTTCAGAACTACTGGTTGATAGCTTATTAAGCGCATCTGCCTTAGATACATAATCAACCGATTTAACATTGCCAAGTGTATTAATCTTAGCTTGCAAAGCTTGAATCTGATCAGCAGTAGCATCATCAGAGATAAACACACTTAAATCAATTTTTTGTCGAACTTGAGCAACTTGTTTACGCACAAAAATAGTAGAAAATGCAAAAAAGGTCATGATAAGCAAAGTAACTACCATAATTGCCGTAGCTGCTGTGCTGAGCCAAGCATTGCGAAAAATGTTGCGGAATCCTGTCCGCCAAATGCGCCAAAAGGTTATCATAGCGAATACTTCCCTATCTTCTCATCCTTAACTACCCGTCCTCGATTAATCGTGATAACGCGTTTTTTTAGTGCATCGACAATTTCTTTATTATGAGTAGTAAGTACAACCGTTGTACCGAAACGGTTAATTTTTAATAAGAGTTCAATGATATCCCAAGAGTTTTTTGGATCTAAATTTCCGGTTGGTTCATCAGCTATAAGAATCTTTGGGTTTCTAACCAGCGCTCGTGCTATTGCGGTACGTTGTTTTTCACCACCCGAAAGTTCACTAGGATAGTTGTGCATTTTCTCCGAAAGCCCTACTAGCTGGAGAATTTTAGGTACAGCGCGTTTTATTTCGCTCGTTTTAACGCCAGAAACTTCAAGTGCAAATGCTACATTTTCGTACACGGTAAGATTAGGTAAAAGCTTAAAATCTTGAAACACCACGCCTATACGACGTCGCAAATGTGGAATATTAGCTTTATCTATCGTGTCATAATCGATTGATCCAACAATTATTTTACCTGAAGTCGGTACTTCTTCTTTTATTAAAAGACGTATAAGGGTCGATTTGCCGGCACCTGAGGCACCGACAATCGTTACAAATTCCTTGGGGTTGATGTGAAGCGAGATTCCAGAGAGTGCAACCGTTTTATTCGGATACATTACTGTCACTCGGTCGAGCAATATCATATTGTCTTATTGTAACAGAAAAACCCTTGTCCTTTCAAAGCACTAAGGCAAGATTTATTGCTACAATAGAAAAATGAAACAATTTGTTACAAAACTCAGTAATATGCTCGAAGCTGTTACGCTTGCTATGCAACAACTCCGTCTCGAAGAAGACGAAAAAACTATTGCAATGCTCGAAACCCAAATGCTCGAACCAGATTTTTGGAATGATCCAGATTCTGCAGAAGTAATAAGTCGACAAGCAGCGGAACTTCGTCGATACATTGAAACATGGAAAACTCTGGCTGATGATCTTATGCTTACTCTCGAACTAATTGAACTAGAAACTGATGATACTGCTGAGGAGCAGTTTAGTACTTCTGTGTCAGAGTTAGTAAAACGCTACGATGAGTTAATGATTGCAACGAAATTAAATGGTGAGTTTGATAAAAACCCTGCACTTGTTCAGATTTCAGCAGGTGTTGGTGGAACCGATGCACAAGACTGGGCCGAAATGCTAATGACAATGTATATTAAATATGCTAATTCTCATGACCTCTCTGTTGAAGTTTTAGAAACCAGTTACGGCGAAGAAGCAGGTATAAAGTCTGCTACACTTCGAATAAGTGGACCATTTGCGTATGGCAAACTGATTACCGAAAAAGGTGTACACCGCTTAGTTCGTCTCAGTCCATTTAATAGTGATAATTTGCGCCAAACAAGCTTTGCTCTGGTAGATGTAGTACCAGAAATTGCTGATGCCCAAATACACATAGATGAGAAAGATCTCAAAATTGATACCTATCGAAGTAGTGGAAACGGTGGCCAGAGCGTTAATACAACCGATTCGGCTGTTCGTATTACTCATTTACCTACTGGAGTAACTGTAGCAATCCAAAATGAACGTTCGCAACTTAAAAACAAACAACGAGCCATGAGTATTCTTCAATCAAAACTCGCTGAACTCGCTCGTATACAAAAACTTGATGATATTTCTAAACTTCGTGGAACGGTTAAATCGGCCGATTGGGGAGCTCAAATTCGAAGCTACGTGTTACACCCTTATAATAAAGTAAAAGATCATCGCACGAATTTCGAAACGAGCGATACAGCTGGTGTGCTAGGTGGGAAAATCGAACCATTTATTGAAGCATATTTAGATCAAAATATTGTAAAATAAAATTTTTGCTAAACAAAAAGACCCGTGAATTTCTTCAGGGTCTTTTTTGCAAAGTATTATCGAGATTTGTTAACTTTTGTTGTAACTAAACCTTTTTTACTTTTACGATACGCACGGGTAAATCCGGCAAGTCCGGTCATACCAAGAGCAGCAGCTAAACCAGATTCCATACCAGTTGCTGGCAAACTTGGAGTGCCAGGAGTTGGTGTAGGAGTTGGTGTAGGTGGAATTGGAGGTACTGGAGGGGTTGGAGGGGTTGGTGTAACTACTTTGGCTGTGTCACAAATTGGGAATGTTTCTTCGTTAGAACGAACACATGCACTATTTGTAAACGTACCAGTAGCATCAGGTTTTACAGTTACTTGCATAAGCACGTAACCATTTATCTTAGCTGCGTAATCACCAACACTCTGTCCGCCAGCGGTAAATAGCGTATTGTCTGGCAATGCCATACCATTTGGATTTTCTGCGTTATACAGCTTAATCGTACCTGGGATAAGTTGCACTTGTGCAGGCAATTTATCAGTAAGGGCAAGATTGTGCTGAACTACATTAGCAGTGTTGTTAAAGTCAATTTTGTAATACAGTCTGTCACCTGGTTTGGCTTCAACTGATTTTACAAAGGCTTGACTTGGGTGTGCTACAGTCTTAGTGATAGTAAGCGGAACAGCTTCAACTTTTACTTTTACAATTACGTATTCAGCAAATTCGAAACATCCAGGAATATTACCATCAGCTTGACTTTCACCAATTAATGCACCACTTGTAACAATATTGTCAGAAAGTGGTAAATTAGCATTTTGGCGAGTTACAGCGTGGGCCGAACCAGCAACGTAGCTAAGGTGGAATGGTGTTCCATTCGCACTTTTAAACTCTGTGGTGTCAAAAACACTACCAGGTTGTGCATTGCTTGCACTAATTTGACTAACTGCATTCATAGCAGTACCAACAGCACCTGGAAGTTGGATTTTTACGGTCGTGTTACGAGCCACACCTGGGCCATCAAAGTTGGCACCGTTTAGGTTAGGGCCCGCGCCATTGTGTACATACGTTCGCAGGTAAATTTCTTGACCTGGTTGTACGTTCTGTACGTCAGTATACGTTGGGTTAGCACTCTGAGCACTATCAAAGAATTCTGTTTCATTACCATACCCTGGGGTATTGTAAAATGAGTTAAAGGTTACATGATCAAATCCTGGTGTATTTGGTCCATCCCATTTGCGAATTTCGCGATTAGGATACCAACCAGCAATGGTCATAAGCGGCATTGCAATAGCTACAAAAGTAGCAAGTGAAGCCAAACCTATTTTGGTTGTGAGTTTCATATAAAAACTCCTTTCGTTATTGATTAGTATTGGGCGGTGTTTTGACAAACTCCAATTAATATTTCAAAGATCGTGCGTTCGCTATAAATAATATCATACATAAGTGCTTATGTCAATAGTTTTTATGGTATTTTATTATCAAGAGTGTATCTGTTAAATTTTTCACAAAGTAAAGCCCCCTACCGAATTTCGGTAGGGGGTAAGAATATTGTCACCTCAGGCGGGAGCCGTCGGTGGCGATACAATTGTAGATGTAACTGTTGGCTGCGGTTGAGGCAGTGTAGCCGGTGGCGGAAGAACCGTCGCAGGCGGGACAACAGTAGGAGTCGGCTGAACCGGGTCAGGAGGACGTGGAACGGTGGGTCCCACACCTGGTTGACACGGCCTGGCCGGATCGGCACACATCTCCGGTGTCGGAGGTACATATGGCTTGCAACCCTGCGGAACCGTGCATCCGGTGGTGGTCGGAGGAGTCGTAGTGGGCGGCGTCGTTGTCGGCGTCGGACCACAGTTCCTCGTGCACACTGGCGTAGGTGATGTCGGTGTCGGTCCACCGGTTGGCGGTGCAGGTGGCGGCGTACCTTCTGGAGGTGGTGGGAACTGTCCCACGGGCTGGAACCCGCAGTCGAGCTTGTAGTTCCACTCACTACCATTGGGACAAGAGAATCTCAAAACCTGGTAGCTCGGCCTGTCCGGATCGGCTGGGTAGCTCGACGGAACCGGCTGAGTCCCCTGCATGTACATCGTCTTGTAAGGTCCAGACATCTCCACGACAGCAGCCGAACACTGCGCTTCAGCTGCTTCCATGATCGCGACAGCGTTCACCCAACTCGGGCGATCGTTGACATAACCATTGGTCACATCGAGAAGTGCTTGCGTGCCGGCAAAACTGCCCGACTGATAACTGGTATGTTGAGCAACAAGAGCCGGGTCAGCACAACGTCGAACATGAAGCTCGGCCTTGGCAGCCTCTACTTCTGTCGGCGCAGCTGGCCCATTGTTATCAACATCAACCTTATATCGGTAATAGTCCACAGTACTGGCACAATCACCACTCGGAGGTGGTGGTGGCGGTGGCGCGGCATCGACGACGCTCGCAACCATCGGAACAACGATCAACAAAACAATCACAGCTGCAACAGACATACCAATCAAAAGACGCCTTCGCATCACATCTGGTTCCATGTAAGGTACTTCCTTTCGTCTCTTCGGGTTCGCGAATTGAGAACAGGACACTTTCTCACATACCATATATGAGAAAGTCGCTATTTTCAAGAAAAAATACTTCTGGTGTGGGTCTCAAACGAGACCCACACCAGGTTAAAAAGGTAAAAAAGATTATCGTGCAGCTGCACCCTGTGCGACTGGCGCTGGAGCCGGAGCACGAGGCGGTGGCGGCAACTCCAACGTCGGGTTCGGAGCCGGTGCCGGGGTAGCCGCCGCATTGGCCGGAGGCTGAGCATTGGCTCGATTGTCCGAACGATTCACGAAGAAGCTCAAGATGAATGCCGTGGCGAACATCACCACAACACCGCAAGCAATCGAAATCAACCACATCTTGCCTGGATCGGCAGGAATGTCGACAGCGATCTGGTTCTTCGGGTCAGCGAAATGCTTGGCAAAGCCATACTGCTCGAAAACGAAGAAATACCAGCAAGGAACAGAAATCAAACCAATCACGAACGAAACAGCAAAGACCATTGCCCAGTCAACTCGTTCACTGATCCGTTCGAAAACGGCGATGAACCAATTGTCATGGGTGGCAATCTGCTGATCGTGACGATCGACATGGGTTGCAGTGGTCTCATGCGCCTGTTGGAGCATGTCCTGCTGTTGGCCTTGCGTGATCACCAGACCGCTGAGATCAGCCAAGCCGGTTTCAACGACACCAACACGACCATCGAGCGCGCCAATCTGGGCGCCCTGAGCCGAGAAACGGCGTGCAACAGACTGGTTTACCTGATGTTGGACTCGCGAACGAGCCTCAACACGAGTAGAAAGACTTCGAATATTTGCCTGCAAACGTTCTGCATCAGTGGGCATTTTGCTTTTTCTCCTCTATCGGGGACTAGAAGGTACCGTACGTGTCACAACCGAAGTTATGTCACGTATTACTACTTCTATAAAGATTGTGTAGGGGTGGGTGTTACCCCACCCCTACCAGAAAAGAGATTAACTATCGAGCACTTCGATCAACGATCGACAGCTCTTCACATACCAATCATCCTCGAGATCGGTGAGTTCATCGTCCGGATCAACCGTGATGTACTCATACCCGGTGATTGGCGCTGGGTCATCGACAGGCTTGGCCGGCTCTTCAGATGAAGGCCGATCAGTAGCCGGCGGCAACTGCACTACGACCACATCAACAACATCATCTTCTGGCTGATTGCCTTGCTCCTCTTGATCGAAGAGCGCAGGCTTGCCTTCATCAACAGAAACATCTGCAGGTTCATCGCGAACCTCCAATGTTTCGAGCGCAGACGTAACCGTTGCTCGAGATACCAGCGTCTTATCGTTGCCATCGTTCAAGCCTGCAAAGGCCAAAACATCAACAACAGTACAACGAAGCAAAGCAGCGAGTTCGCCAGCTTCAACCATATCGGGATCGACATCAGTCTTCGTCTCAGGAACATACTCAACCAGTACGATGTCATCCCAGGCGAGTTTGCCCGCAAGACAACTACGAACCTGAGCATTCAGCTTGGCATAATCGACACGCTTACCGTCGCGCTTGAGTTGGCTACGGCGATACGCCAAGCCAGTCAAAGTCCGCACAGCAAGCTTGTCAGACGGATTCTTCTGATTGCAGAGCGTAATGACAAGCATCTGCGATTCATCGTCAGAACCTGCAATTGCATCGAGATCATCAGAAATGTGTTCTTCGAACTTCCGAAGATCACTATCGTCGCCATCCTTGATGACCACCAACACCCGCTCAACAGAACTGAGTTCTGCATGAACAGGTTCGGGATCGACATCAACTGCTGGTTCAGGATCAGGCGAAAGATCAGTTACAACCGTCTCGTCCGTATCAGTTACGGTATCATTTTCATCCAAAACTTCACGAAACATTCCTTCAAGATCTTCATCGCTGAATTCGCCTGTTTCGTCTGCCATTGCTGGCCTCTCTTTTCTTTCGGTTCAAGGTACCGGCTACCGAATGATAGCCAGATGATTAAATCGAAAATTGGTTCTGGGGCACAGTATCGTACCCCAGAACCAAACACAATTACTTACAGAAGAATTTTGGCATTTTCGAGGATATCGACTTTCCGTGCCATTGCTTCCTCGCGCGTAAGACCCTCAACCTCACTCCGAATAAATGCCTTAATTGAGCGAACCTTGCGATCTCGCTCGGAGACATCAATAGCGACGGCAGCCACAGTGACCTCTGGCACTACATCGGCAGAAGGTCGAACAGGACGGAGAGCCGTCAGGTTTTCCTTTGGCAAGGCATCCCTCTCTGCATCACGCTCAGCCCACTTGAGCTGTTGTTCGGCCAACATTGCGCGAAGATCGCTTGCATCAGCACCCTTAATCAACTCACTCCTCAGCCAGCCAAGCAGGCTACTGGAATGGTCAAGTTCGAGCAGATTGGCAATATCTTGCTTAAGTTCCTCGTTGTCTTCGCGAGTCATGAGGTAATAGTTCTTCGGTTTGCCAGGCTGATCCTTACGTGAACCGTGCCGAGGCACCGACTCTCGAATCAACTGAGCAATTGCGTCCAGATCATCAGGATTGGTTGCTTCTGCCAGCTCTTGATCTTGCACTGGCACATCGAACTGTGCCTGGTACTTATCACCTTCTGGACCACGCCACGGATTCTTTTCTTCTCCAAGAATTGAATCGTAGCTGAGCAACCAAACACCGTTACTGCGTGCCTTACGCAAACGAACGAATTCTGGTCGTGGAACTAGTACTGTCTCACCATCAATCTCAACTTCATCCACTCGCTGAGCGAACTGCTCAGACAAGAAACTCAGGTAAGATTCAAGTTGTGCGACATAATCATCAGCCGGTTCTGGCAGAACATCATCAAAAGGATCTTGAGAACTATCATCCAGACTAGATGGTACGTCTCCCTCGCCGTTGCTCGGCGGAGGCACGTCGTCATCAGGTTGGGTAATCCAATAGACCTCTGTGTAAACACACTTCAGAGCATGCTCGACAGATTCACCCTCGCGAAGACACTTCATGATCTGATCAGCAGCTTGACCGTTGTTCGGTCGCGTTACCCGATAATTGTCATCCAGCTTGGTAAATCGGTGATTTACTTCTGTCTTCTGGACCATCTCTAGAACAAGTGCGCGCACTTCAGCTGGGTCAGTACCCTGCTCAAGTAGCTGCTTACAGGCAGTCAAAACTTCAATTAACATCGGCTTGGCATGTTCAAACGCAGCCGTAAGCCCTGCCTGATAGATACTTTTCTTACCTTCAGAATCAAGACTTACTTCAGTGTCAGCCACCAAGTCATCTCCTCGTTCAGCAGCGATTGCTTGCGCAATTCGCTCTTGGTTTCGCCTGAGAACTTCAGACATGTCACCCTTTCTGTTCGTTTCTAGGTGGAACACTAAACACAAATAATGTTCAATATTCCGCCTAGAAATTAGAAGATTGGTAATGTCTTAAATTTCTTCTCTAAGTAATTGTAATATTAACTTGCCACAAAGTTTTTAACAAAACCTCATCAGGTATGATGGTACTACAAAACACTAAAAAAGTCAATAGTTTTAGACAGTAAAGTTAGTCTGTTGGCGTAGCTATATTTTGCATTGCCTGCGCTTCGGCAAGAATGGCATTACGGTTGTTCTCGAGTTCGTTTATGGTATCGAGTTCTATCTTAGCATTCCATTCATCATAATTATCAACCTTAGATCGAATAAATGCTTCAACTTCTTCGTCTTGACCAGCGTCAATAAGAGCGCTTAGCTTGTTAAGATCTTCTTCGGTAAGCATTTCGGTAATTTTTTGTATAATGCGAGTTAATACAGTATCAGCAAGCTGTTGCAATTGTAGTTCTTGTTCGTCTGGTGGTAAATTTTCAATGCCAAGTTTTTGAATAATTTGTTCTTTTGTAATCATAATAATCCTTTTTTAAGACCCAAACCCTTCAGGTGCAGGTGGTAATTTAGAAAGTGCTTCAGCAATCTTGGCGTCGGTCCAACCTTGAGCTTTCATAGATTCAGTCCACGACATAAATTTTTGGAATGTATTTGGATGATGTACCATCTCGGCAAATTCACGCGAACTTAACCAGTCAGGTGGTTTTGGTGCAGTTGGAGCAGGTGCTTCTGGAGTGGCATGAAGAGCATTGCCTATTATTGGTGCTGCAGCTAAGCCAGCGCCGACAGCTACAGCTCCTCTACCCCAGCGTCGCTTACTTTTTGTTTGCTTTTTAGCAGCTTCAGTATAATCCTCCATACTATCAATGTCAGTTTTGCCCATACGTCTGTCAGCCAACGATTCACCGACTGCTTTTGTTGCAGTATAGCCACCAAAACCTCGTAGTGCTGCTCTACCTGCTACTGCTGCTGAAACGAGCGGAATATTACCAGTTGCAGCACCAACAAAACCTACTCCTACTAACACTACACCTGCAGCTATACGAGTTTTTTTGTGGTTTCTTAGCCACTCACCCACTTTTGCCAGTTTTGGATGTCTCCGTTCACGTTCAGCGATCATTTCAAAATCAACCCGTGCTCGAACTTCCATAAGTTTTTCATTTATCATTGCATTTAAGCCTGCTTGTATTCTAGCCTCGTTCTGTTCATTTTGGGAATTTTCATTCTCGAGAGTTCGAATATTATTACCAACTTCTTGTACTAAATCTTGGTAATTAGTTGGTCGGTCGGCTTCCGGCATGGCTTCAAGGTCTTGCAGTTGAGTACGCGCCTCATTAAGCTGATCACGAGTTAGTTGCGTCTGTTCGTGTACAAATCTGTTTTGCTCAGTAAAAAATCTAGAAAGAGCAGCAGACCACTCACCAAATGCAGCATTAAGTTCTTGAGAAGAAACTTGCAATTCCGAAGTCGCCTGGCGACCAGAAAATATTTTTTCACTTTCCACTCTCTTGCGTGCAAAGTCTGTTACTATTGCCTCTAACCGAGCAGCTTGTTCACGCAAACTTTCTTGCGCATTTATAAGCTCTTGCATTTCTCTTTGTGCATTATTTCTTTCACCCGGATTAGGAGGAGTAATGGCATTTGGACCAGGTGGTTGAGGTGGGGTTGGAGGTTCTGTATTGCCTCCGCCAGTACCATAATAGTATTCTTCTTCGTGTGCAGGAGCAGTATCTTGTGTCATACCTGCTTGACGCATTTTCACACCAAATTGTTCCCAGTTTCTTTCTGTTTGTGTTGGGGCACCTACACGATTATAAAATTCTTCTTCATCTGCTGGTCCATTCTGATCATTTATTCCGGCTTCTTGCATTTTTTTACCGAGCTCTACGTATGGATCAGTTGACTGGGTAGCTGCTGCTTGTTCTGCTTTAAATTTAGCTATTCCTTCTGCATAAGCTTTTGCACCAGAATTGTAATGAGGTCGAACTTGATCGTTATTTGCACCAATCTGCTGTTTACTCGGTTCTTTTGGCTCCTTAGCCAAAGACCCAACCCTATCTGCGAGTTCAATTAATGCCTTGGCTTGAACACCATTTTTTCGTTCTAAATCGGCAATTAACTTTCTGTCTCTTTCTCTATCACTTTCAAGCTTAGCAATCTTCTTCTGCATATCGGCAGGAGTTTCAAGCTCTACTGTACTACCTGGTGCTTTTTCTGGCATTGTGTAACCCTTATGAATAAATAGTTATTTCTTATGCTTTATTGTAGCAAGGAGAATAGAAAATGGTCAAGCTTATAGTTAGAGTTCTTTCACAGCTTGCGCAAATGTATTTCCTCGCTCAGCGTACCCCGAAAACATATCAAAACTTGCGCAGGCAGGACTCAGCAACACCACATCACCTTTTTGTGCAGTTTTGGCAGATGATTTTACTGCATCTGGGAGTGTTTCAACTTCGGTAAATTGTGTGTAGTTAGCTTTTTGGAGTGCAGAAATAATTTTATGCTTCATTTGTCCAGTTGCAAATACATGCCGTACATTGCTATGCGCAATTTCGCTGGCCAATTCGTCAAATTCATTCCCTTTGTCTGAGCCACCAAGAATAATAATTTTCGGCTGAGAAAATGCCTTAATTGCAGCAATAGCTGTTGAAGGAATCGTTGAGATAGAATCATCTATATAGAGTACACCATTTTTATTGCTAACAGGTTGAAGACGATGGTCTAAACCACTAAAATTACGTAAAACAGTATCAAAAACAGATTTATCTTCAATTAATTGATACGTTGCAGCAATGGCAGCACAAATGTTATCAAGCATATGCTCACCTACAAGCGCAATATTATCAATTGGCATAACCGAGCTGTTTTTAAACCATATCCGACCTGAATCAACTCGTACACTATCTTCTTTTTTTGAATTTCGATCATATGGGATTTTTGTTAGAGCTAGCGACTGT
>JAHFOQ010000010.1 GCA_023261595.1 bacterium
ATGCTAAAGCATAAAGTACATGTAATAAATTGATTAGCCAACAGGTTCAAAAACCAAATGAACACAAAAAATATTATTGTAGGTTTTTACCGTTTAGGCTTTATATCACGACTTGCATCGCGCAACATATCACGTTTTTTGATAGTTTGACGTTTATCGAAGGCTTTTTTACCCCTACCAAGTCCAAGCTCTACTTTTACTAGGTTACGTTCAAGGCCCATTGCTAGTGGCAATACACTCATACCAGCAGATTGTACAGATTCACGAAGCTCTACCAGCTCTTTTTTTTTGGAGTAATAATTTGCGATGTCGAGTAGGATCGTAGTTTTCGTTATGCGAAGCATGTTTATAAGGAGTAATAGTGGCATTTGTCAGGTACGCTTCGTGACCACTAAAGTGCACAAAGCTCCCTTTAAGGCTGATTGCTCCAGAACGAGCGCTTTTAGTTTCTTGGCCACTCAAAACAATACCAGCCAGGTAAGTTTTGCTGATATCATAGTCAAATTTAGCTCGTTTATTCTTTGCAAGCACTTTCATAGCTCTTATTATAGCCTACTTGATGGAAAATCAGATATAATTACTGTATGCAAACACTCAAAGACCAGATACAAGGAATTGTACAGACTGTTTTTAATGAACAGTTTCCTCAAAGCGAAACACAAATTCAGGTTGAATACTGTGATTTAGCATTTGGGCATTTCGCTACGAATGCAGCCTTGATGTCTGCTAAGACATTGGGTTTAAAACCAACCGATATTGCTAATACATTGGCGACTGAACTAACCAAGCGAGCCGAATTTAGTAGTGTAGAGGTGCAACAACCAGGATTTGTTAATCTCCGTCTTCAGAATGCTGTTCTCGAAGAAAACGTTCGATCTTTATACGAAGATCCGCTTGGTGCAACCAAAAATATCGGTAAAGACCAACGGATGATTATCGATTACTCCCATCCAAATATTGGAAAGCCCATGGGGGTTCATCATCTTCTTTCAACAATTATTGGTGATTCGATTAAACTAATATATCGTGCAAGTGGGTACGAAGTTATTGCTGATAACTTTATTGGAGACATGGGCACTCAGTTTGGTAAATTAATTCACGCAGTAAAAACTTGGGGAGATATGGATGCTATCGAGAAAGACCCGATAACTGAGCTCTTAAAGCTGTATGTGCATTTTCATATCGAAGCAGAGACTGACACTGCCTTAGATGATGCAGGACGGGCTGAGTACAAAAAACTTGAAGAAGGTGATCCAGAAAACAGGGCATTACTCGAAAAAATTCAGAAATGGAGCATGGCTGAGATAGCCTCGCTCTATGATCAGCTTGGGATTGAATTTGATTACTTTAATGGTGAGAGCTTCTACGAAGATAAGATGCAGGCCATAATTGATCTCGGTAAGAGTAAAGGAATATTCGTTGAGAGTCAGGGGGCACTGGTGTGTAAACTGAGCAATCCAGACGAACCACCAGCTATTATCCAGAAGAGTGACGGCACAAGTTTGTATCTTACTCGAGATCTGGCACGTATTGCGTATTGGGATAAGACCTGGCAACCAAGCTATATGGTTAATGTGGTAGATGTTGCACAGAGTCTTCAGTTTCGACAGCTCTTTGAGGTGAGCGATAAGCTTGGGCTTACTGTTGCTGATAATATCCATGTACCATTTGGGCGTATGCAGTTTAGTGATGGAGGAATGAGTACTCGAAAGGGTAATATCATTCTTGTACAAGAAGTGCTTGCAGAAGTGAGAAGAAGAGCGAATGAACAAGTGGAATCTGTAGCAAAGAATTTAAACACTCAAGAACAAGCAGAATTGGTAGAGATCTTGGCTATTAATGCGGTTAAATATACTATTCTTCGACAAAACCGTGTATCTAACCTTACGTTTGATTGGGATAACCTTCTTTCTCTCGAGGGGAATAGCGCTCCATATCTCGCTTATTCACTTGTACGTATGCAGGCCATTCATAGAGACAGCGAATTACTAGAAACGAGCGAACTGCTCGTAGATGAAAAGTTAGATGATGCCGAGATTGTCTTATTATTAGAACTAACCAAGCTTGCAGACGCTATTCAAGGCAGCATTACGCATTTTCAACCAAGTGACATTGCAAATTATTGCTACGAGCTGTGTCGCATGTACAATGGTTTTTACCATACCCATAAAATTCTCGAAGACCAGCAAACCAAATCGAGTAGAGTCTTAATTAATAGTGCCACACTACGAGTGGTACAGACCTGTTTTGCTCTGCTTGGCTTGCGACAGCCCAATAAAATGTAGTCTAGGGAAGTTGCAGACTAAATAACCCATCTGTACTAACAAAGTATAGGAGGTTATTTTTTTCGTCTAGCGTAAAGTTCGTGATATTCGTAGTATTATCTACAACTAATTGCTTTTGAAAAAATGCAGTATTACCTCGAATATTTAAAAAGGTAAATGAACCCTTTTCGGTGTCCAACAAAACAAGTGATTCAGGCGCTGTACGATAGGCTAGTTGGCTTACACTCGATAAGCTCGGCATACCACTCGTGCTAAAGCTCTGGCGTGCGTTTTGATTATATTGATGAATTGCACCTACTTTATTAGTGGTATATATAGTGGTTCCTACAACAAAACTCACTGCATCGTTTAGACTAGGGTCGTTTATTTTTAAATAATTAGTTTGTGGACCGAATTGATTGCTCCCAACACTACGAAAACGGTATATTTGCCCAGCAGAAGGCATTAAAAAGTAGAGATTCCCTGAGTAGGTTGCAACAGCTTGTGCAATAGGCCAAGATTTCGCACTGGTGCGTGATTCAGAGACAGAAAGGTCAGGCTTGACTTGGTAAACTAATTTTTCTGAGACTGCATAACTCTGTGCAGTGTCATCTGAAGAAATGAGCCATTTGGTATCTGCAAGAGCACCCTGTTCTTTACCCGTAGTCTTTTTAGTGGTCGGTATATAGTTTAATAACTTGCCCGTAGGACTATTTAATAGGGTGAGTCCAGCCAGTGAATTTGTTAATAAAGAATATGCAAAGTTAGCTTCAGTAAATACCTTTGTTGCCCCAACATGAAATACATTATGTATTTCATCAAGCTGAAGTTGAGAGCTTTTTAGTATTTCATCTGTACTTTTCTCTTTATGGCCTTGGGCATACTTATTTAGTGCTGTCTTTTCAGGTGAGGTTAACTGTGAAATTTCATTTATTACTTGATTAAACTGAGCTACTGCACTTGCGGTGTCTTGATTTGTTTTACTTGTTTGAGCTTGAGAATAGAGGTTTTGTATTTTTTTATACTCGGCTGTTGTTTTACTGTTGTTTCCGAATATATTCCATCCAATAATACTGGCGAGAATAATACCTAAAAATATTCCGACAACTATAATTGCACGTAATGGATTAGGGTTAATGTAGGTACTCCAAAGTCGGGTCCAAAGTGATTGTAAGCGAAGAACAATTCTCTTGATTGGTTTGGTTTTATGATGCGTGGTTGTATGGGGTAATTGCTCTTTTTCGTGTTTCTTCGAAACAATGCGAGATTTTAGGGTTCGATAGTGCATTTTTAGGTGCTTGTGCGCTTTTCGTACCATTCCTGTTTGAGGAACTTGTGTTATTGCTGGGTGTTTTTCTGCGTTAGTACTACTAAAATCTAATACCGTACCTAACCATGGCAACTCTGTACGGCCCTTTGTTGCAAGCAGAATAGAATACGCAAGATGCTCTGGTAGCGATGATATGGGGTGATGATCAACACTAGCGACCCCTAAAAAGAGATTATCTAAATCAGTATGAGCACCGCTAATAATTTCCGAAAAGTCTAAAAATTCTTCTGGCTTGTAAACTTCGTGGAGACGACTAGAGCTATCTTCGGCAATAATGTATGTTTGACCACAGGCTGAGAGATAAAACTCGCTCTCAGTTACGCTGAGTATGCAGAAGCTATATTCGTATTGATGTCTCTGTTCTTTGTAGTATTGACGAATTTCTTCCATGCCCGTATTGATAGCTCGTATTGATCGACTGAATCTTTCAAAGTTACTATCTTCGATTTCTGCACGGTAATAATGGTCTTCAAAGCTTACTACTGCTCGTTCAAAGATTCGTTGGTGCATTTCACCTGGTATGAAAGCAAGGACGAAGGTTTCGCCAAAATTACTTTTATTGGAGTGACTGGCTAATATTTGGAAGTGAAAGTTGGCTGCCGCGGGCATACCTTCTGAGGGGGAGGTTGTCTTGTGTGTACATATCTCTCTTTCCATCGAACCTCTTTTACCTTAGCTTACCATCTAAGATATAGGTTACCAAGTAAATTTCTCGTATAATAAAACCAATGGAGAAGTTTAACGTAGCCCAAAAGCAAGCGATTGCCCATAATAACGGACCTGCTTTGGTGATTGCCGGGGCAGGAACGGGTAAAACAGCTGTTATTACGCAACGAATTCTACGACTTATTGCTGACAATATGACTGAACCTGAAAAGATTCTTGCATTAACCTTTACCGATAAAGCTGCTGCACAGATGCAAGATAGAGTAGATGAAGTTTCTCCGATTGGGTATGTTGATAGTACAATTACGACTTTTCACAGTTTTTGTTCTGAGGTATTACGTGGTTACGGTTTAGAAATTGGCTTAAGTTCAGATTTTGCAATTATCTCAACATACCAACAGGTAGTAATTTTGCAGTCTGTAATAAACGAGCTTGAACTTACATATTATAAAACCACCAGCAATCCATATAGCTTTGTTAGTGCAGTACTGAGCTTTTTAGGACGTCTAAAAGATGAAGGAATTACCGCAGAAAAATTTCGTCTGTTTGTTCAGCAAAGTACACTAGAAAAAGAAGAAAAAGAGCGAAATCTTGAACTGTCTATGATATTTACTGCCTTTGAAAGGGCTAAACTCGAGCAAAACTGTCTCGATTATGCAGACCTCTTGGTGTATTGTTTAGAGCTATTTACATCAAGAAAAGAAGTATTAAAGTATTTTCAACAACAATATAACTATATTTTAGTAGATGAATATCAAGATACAAACTTCGTACAGAACGAAATTGTAAAACTGTTGTCGTTAAAACATCAAAATTTGTTTGTTGTAGGTGATGACGACCAATCTATATATCGTTTTCGGGGTGCGGCTATTAGTAATATCTTACACTTTCTCGATGACTTTCCTAAGGCTAAGCAATTTGTACTTACGCAGAATTATCGCTCCACTCAAGAAATACTTGATTCTAGTTATCGATTAATAAACTTTAATAACCCATATCGACTCGAAAGCCAAAACAATATTAATAAAAAACTCATTTCTAAAAAAAAGGGTAAGACCCCAGAAGTAAAATTCTTCGACACTCTACCTGCAGAAGCTGATTGGGTTACAAGCCAGATAGAACAATACATTAAGACCGGTACTAAACCAAGTGAGATTGCGATACTTTTACGTAAGAACAACCAAGCAGAAGTGTTTACGCATCTGTTAGAAAAAAAATCTATATCATATGAATTAAGTCAAAATAAGAAACTTTTCGAACAAGAACCAGTTAAATCACTGATAAATATAATCAAAGTAATCAATAATCCTACAGATTCTCAGGCTTTGTATATAGTTCTGGTAGGTAAAATATATAACCTTGCTATCGAAGAAGTAGTTACAGCAAGTTCTGCTGCTCATCGGGCCCGAATTAGCTTAGAGGAATATTTACGTACGAACAATGATAGTGAAACTCTTCAACAGGCGTTAGGCGACATTACGTTTATGCGAGAAAGTGCCACCGACCACACTGGTGGGCAGATTATTTATAGTTTTCTCGAAAAAAACGGCATTATACAGTCATTAGTTGATAAATCAGAGAATGATTATAACGCAGTGTTACAGTTGCAATACTTGTCGCAGTTTTTCTCGCTCATTAAAGACTATGAAAGAACTGCAAGTACTCCAAGCCTGCATGGTCTGTATCTCTATTTCGAATTAATGCATCAGAGTGAAGTAGATATTACTTCAGAGATATCTCCACTCGATCAAAAGGCGATACAGATTCTTACGGTACATAAAGCCAAAGGATTGGAATTTGAGAATGTTTTCTTGGTAGATATGGTAGAGCAGACCTTTCCGGCTAACCGTCGAGCCGAACCAATTCGTATCCCAGATGGTTTACTCGAGAATAGTGATGCTGGCGAAATAAACTGGCACTTACTCGAAGAACGACGCCTATGTTATGTTGCAATGACACGTGCAAAAAAAGCTCTGTACATTACCGGTTCTGCAGATCATGGCGGTAAACGAGCAAAAAAACCATCACGATTTATAACTGAGGCAACGAATTTTGTTCCATCTAAGCTCGACAAATCTTCTGCAGCCCTCACACTCAGTGGATTCAAGCCTAATGATAACTTAAAAAAGAACCTTGCATTTAATCCCACACAAAAATACTTCGATGAAAAAGGTTGGATCCACTTAAGTGCCAATCAAGTGGCTGATTACATCCGTTCACCGAAAGAGTTTTGGTATTTTGATGTATTACAACTTCCGAAAGGGCCATTTCATTCATTAATATATGGTTCAGCTATTCATGCCGCTATAGAATACTACTACAGCCGTGTTGTGCGTGATCAAAAGGTTAAACTTAAAGAGCTTCACACAATATTTGATAATTGCTGGAAGAGCGAAGGGTTTGTTTCGTATCAACACGAACAATTACGCCGTAAACGGGGTAAAGAAGTGCTTTCAGAATTCTTTCAGAGAGAAGAACAGAAAAAAGATTTTCCTAAATGGGTAGAAAAGCCATTTACGTTACGGCTACCAGAAGTAAAGATGGTGATTCGTGGAAGATACGATGCAGTGTTTGATCGTAATGGCGAAATTGAGATATCTGATTTTAAGACTGGAGAAGTAAAAGACGAAAAAAGTGCACAAAAGAAACTAAAAGATAGCATTCAAATGGCAATTTATGCTCTGTCTTGGCAAAAGTTACACAAAAATCAGGTTAATTTTCTTAGTTTAAATTTCTTAGAGAAATCTATCCTCGTCAGACAGCCACCTGCTGATAAAAGCATTGTACTTAGTAAACTTACTCGAGTGAGGGATGGTATACTAAATAATGATTTTAGTGCTACAGGAGAGAGTAGAATAAATTTTGGAAGTTTTATTGAATGAATACTACCCAGGAAAGAGATCAAGAATGGCTAGAGAACTTATTGGCAGATATCTGGTATAAGTATTTTATCGATGTGCAACAAACTAACCAGGTTAGGATACAGTACGGTAGAAAAGCTAAGCGTCGATTAGGCTCTATTAGTCTCGATAGATCGGATGGTGAAACATCTATTATTACCATTAATCCTATCTATCAAGACCTACTTGTACCAGAATATGTTGTAAAAGCTACTATAATTCATGAAATGACGCACTATGCACATGGATTTAACTCGCCCCACCAACAGAAACAGCGACATCCGCACTCTGGAGGAGTTATACGGAAAGAATTTGCAGAACGGGGACTGGAAGATATGTACCTAAAGCAACAAAAATGGCTAAAAGAACATTGGATAGAACTGGTAGAGAAGTACTTTGGACCACAAAAACCGACGTATAGAGTAGTAAAAAGAAGAAACACAACAAAAGTTAAGATTGGTCCTTGGTGGATGAGTTAGTTGACGAATTAATAACTTGCTCAATAAATTTTACCGTCAGAAAAGCAAATACAAAAAAATTGAGTTATATTTTGTGTAATAAACTTATGCTAAACTATTGATAAATATTGTATATTATGATATACTATGCATATGAAAAAAAGAAAAGTATCTATTACACAAGGTAATAATATTGTTGCGCAAAGCTCAGGCTATACATTAAAACAGAAAGCTTCTATACGAAGTCGAGAACGCCTGAATAAAATTGCGGTTACTAAAGCAAGAAAGTATCTAATTCTTGCAGTGGGTAGCTTTGTGCTAACCCAGATAGTAAAATTTATTGCTAATAATGTCCTCTGGAGTAGTGGCGAAACACCATCTGGAGTTTTATTCTTATTTGTAACCTACTTACAGATAGGCTTACTCCTATTCACCTTTATTTTCTTGGTAAGTGCTGCGTACCAAGCACTAAAACGTATTTTCTCGGATATAGCTTAATCAGACCTAGTATTCGTATTGTGTTCGTACATTTGATCTGTATAATGAATGTATGATTACTTTTCTATTATTTTTAATGGTCGTTATCTTAATTGTAGGATTTCTTGGTCTTTACCTGTCTTTTCAGAGTAAATTAGCTCGATTAAAAGACGATTCCTCTCTTGGATACATAAAACAAGATCTCGAATCACTTAATCAGACACTCAGTAAGACACAAGAAGCTATGCATGAACGGATTGATCGAAATAATACTACTATGCAAACAAGTATGCATAAACAAATGAGTGAATCTTCTCGGTTGATTCAAGAGGTTACTACTCGATTAACAAAACTTGATGAAACCAACCGAAGAGTTGTAGACGTAGCCGATGAGCTTAAGACACTACAAAATGTTCTTTCAAACCCTAAACAGAGAGGAGTTCTCGGAGAATACTATCTTAATGAAATACTCAAAAACACAATGCCACCTGATAGATATCAGTTACAGTATAAATTTAAAAACGGTGAAATAGTTGATGCTGCGATCTTTCTTGATCAAGGTAAAGTATTACCGATAGACTCTAAATTTAGTTTAGAAAATTACAATCGTGTAGTTGAAGCAAAAGATAAGGATAAGCGAGATGCATACATAAAACAGTTTAAAACTGATTTAAAAAACCGCATTGATGAAACTTCTAAGTATATTCGCCCCGATGAAAATACTATGGACTTTGCATTTATGTTTATTCCTTCTGAAGCGATCTATTATGATCTCTTGGTTAATAAAGTAGGAACGATTCAGACAAGCTCGCAAGATTTAATCGAGTATGCATTTCGAGACAAACGGGTAATTATTGTTTCTCCAACCTCATTTATGGCATATCTACAGACTGTTATGCAGGGCCTAAGAAGTTTACAGATAGAAGAACAAGCAAAAGAAATCCAAAAACGGGTCGGACAACTTGGGAAACATCTTATTAACTATGATGAATACATGCATAAACTTGGAAATTCGTTAGGTACAACAGTAAACCACTACAACACTGCTCATAAAGAATTGAAGAAAATCGATAAAGATGTAGTAAAAATTGCTACAACTGACGAAGCTGTAGAGCAGTTGGTTATCGAGAAGCCGCATCTAGAAGATTAGCTGTGATATAATTTAGATTATGAAAACAGTATTTTCCGGATTAAAACCTTCTGGTGATATGACTATTGGAAACTATCTTGGAGCCATGAAATATTGGCCCGCTCATCAAGGTATTGCTCGTACAATCTTCTTTGTACCAAATGCTCATGCAATAACTGTTCGACAAGACCCTGCAGAACTAAGAAAGCGAACATATGATTTGATAGCTTGGCTACTTACTGTCGGTCTAGACCCTAAGCAATCAATTATATTGGTGCAGTCTAAGGTATCTGCGCATGCAGAGTTATGTTGGATTCTTGATAACTACGTTACGATGGGTGAACTCGGTAGAATGACAGAGTATAAAGATAAGTCGCAGAAACTCGGGCCAACAGGTCAGCTGGTAGGCTTATTTAACTATCCAGTCTTAATGGCAGCAGATATTTTACTATATAGCGCCGATGAAGTTCCGGTTGGAGAAGATCAGAGGCAGCACTTAGAGCTAGCACGCACTATTGCTGAGCGGTTTAATCGTCTCTATGGTGAAACCTTTACCTTACCAAAGGCGACAGTGCCAAAATTCGGTGCCAGGATTATGAGTTTAGATAACCCATCTAAGAAAATGAGTAAAAGTGACCATCCTGATAGCTTTATTATGCTCGCCGAAACAGCTGACAGTATTCGAAAGAAGTTTAAACGTGCTGTTACTGATTCTGATAATACTATTGTTTATGATAAAACGGCGAAACCTGCTGTTTCTAACCTGTTGGATATATATGCAGGTTTTAGTGAAGAAGAAATATCTGATATAGAAAAACGGTATAAAGGCAAAGGCTATGGCGATTTTAAATCCGAACTAGCAGAACTAGTAGTAGAGAAATTAACTTCCTTACAGTCTGAATTTAATACGATACGAGCAGACGAAGCTAAATTAGATGCTGTAATTAATGATGGTAGTGCTAAAGCTGCTAAAATTGCGAACGAAAAGCTCGACGAAGCGAAAGATAAAATAGGTTTATTGTAAAATATACCACATAGGTCTCCAGATAGAGATGTGATAAATACGTTATAAACCATTGACATTAGCATAAGCGTTTGCTACAATAGTCTTAACATTGTTCATTAAAATAAAAATAAAAACCAACACAAAAAACCATGCCACAAATTCTTTACGCATTCTATGACGATACTTGATCTCTATAAAGGTATCTTTCTAAACCTATATTCAACCTAATACGGTAGGGGAAGTCTGGCTCATAAAAGGCAGCCCCCTTGCTTTTTATAGCCAGTTTTTCCCTACTGTTCGAGGGGCAAACTAAGATAGAAATTCTGTTGTTCAGTGATATTTGTACCTTATCTATCTTTACCCGAAGGAGTCGGCTAGGACTTGCTCTCTAAATAATTGGAGCGCGAATCCTGGCCGGTCTGCCATACGGATGGTTGGGAAGTCGTCAACCGTGTATTCCAGTACCTGATGCATATATGCGCCTTGACAGCTTATTACGGCTACTTTCGGTTCCGCTGAGAGTTGGCCTTCGGGCCAGCGTGTGCCATTTAGTTTAATCTATTAAGGGCAGATACGTTGGCCCGTAACCAAATTTTGTTGAAACATTACCACTTTACTGCCTGTAAGGTGGTTTTTTTGTTATGATTATTAGTAATGAAGGTATTAATAGTTGGTGGTGGCGGTAGAGAGCATTCCCTTGGGTGGAAACTAGCTCAATCTGAAAACGTAACGGATATATTCTTTGCTCCAGGTAACGGGGGAACTGAAGAAATTGGCCGTAATGTTCAAATACTACCAAACGAGATAAAGAAACTTGCGAAATTTGCTCAAAAACACAGTATCGATCTAACTATTGTCGGTGTTGATAATGCATTGGCTGAAGGAATAGTTGATGAATTTCGAGCACATGGCTTACGTATTTTTGGCCCAGATAAGTACGCTGCCCAGATCGAATCTTCTAAATCCTTTGCTAAGAAGATGATGCATCGGCTGAGCATACCAACTGCTGAATTTAATGTGTTTCATAACTATGAGAAGGCACTAACATATTTAGATCAACAAAAATTTCCTATTGTAATGAAGGTGAGCGGATTAGCACTTGGTAAAGGAGTTTCAATCTGTAACACACTTGAAGAAGCTCGGGAATGGTGTAGAAAAGTTATGTTAGAAAAACAATTTGGTGAATCTGGCGAAACTATTATTATCGAGGAATTCCTGGAGGGTTATGAGCTTTCTGTGCATGCTATCTGCGACGGAAAGAGTTTTGAGCTTTTTCCGACTAGTCAAGACAATAAATCGATCTATGACCATGGTAAAGGGCCAAATACGGGCGGTATGGGTGTTGCAACGCCTATAGAGTCGTTAACCAGAAAAGATTTAGAATTTATTACACAAAGTATAGTAAAGCCTATCATTGATGAGTTTGCGCGACTCGGTCATCCGTTTGTAGGGTGTTTATACCCAGGTTTAATGATTACAGAAGACGGAATTAAGGTAATTGAATACAACGCACGTTTTGGTGATCCTGAATGCCAGGCTTATATGAGAATCTTAGAAAGTGATCTATTTGAACTTCTTTATGCCTGTACAGAAGGGAAGCTGAATCAACGGAGTCTAAAGTGGAAGCAGGGGAAGAGTGTATGTGTAGTGTTAGCCTCAGAAGGTTATCCAGGTAAGACAATAATTAACAAACAGATATCAGGCCTTAATCAAAATGTCTCTGATACAGTAGTTTTTCATGCTGCAACCAAAAAGGTAGGTAATAAGATAGTTACTTCAGGTGGCCGTGTTCTTAATGTCGCCTGTTCAGCTAAAACGTTTGTTGAAGCTAAGAATAAAGCCTACAAAAGAGTAGAAAGTATACATTTTGACGGAATGCAGTACAGAAAGGACATTGGCGAACCGAAGACAACTTTGAAAAATATTGTTAATAACCACTGACAAAAATTGTTACGGTTATCCACAGACATCCACAGTCGAGCACAAGAGTGTTCGGTTTTTTAATTTATGACACAATATTATTTTTGTCTATTTGAATAATATTCAAACGAATAATAAAATTGGTTTATACAAAAAAAGACATTGTAACCATAAGAACAAAATATGTATTCATTAGACTTTTCATGTATTAAAAAATAAAAAATGTATGCAGAATTGAATATATATTTTGTGCAATACGGAAAATTTGAAGGAATTGCCTGAAACCAGTACAATAGAAGGTACATATTATGATTTCTCAGCGCTCTGTAATTCTACTTTCTATATTTGGGCTCATTGGTGTGTTTGTACTCTCTACATTAGGTGTAGGTTATACATTGTTAGCTTTTACCCCAGCAAAACTTGGACCAGCAGGAATAACTTTCTGGTTTATTGGTATTCTCTTAAGCATAGGGAGTCTTATTGCATTATTTAGCTTTCTCTGGAAGTTACGGCACGAAGAACATCGACTTACTGCCACTAAGGCTTTAGCGAGCTCTTTACGTACAGGTTTCTTGGTTGGGTTTACCGTTGCGATTCTACTTGCTCTCTCGAGTTTGAGAAGCCTGAGTATACGTGATATTATCTTATTTATCCTAGTAGTTGTGGTAATTGAAATATATTTTCGCACTAGAAAGAAAAAAGTATGACCTCATCTGAAAATATTATTAAAGATCTGCGAAATGATCTTGCCCAGGCATCAACAGAACATGCTATTGCACAGGTAAAATCAAAATACCTTGGTAATAAAAGTTATGTCTCTGAGCAATTACGTCTTCTTCCAACACTGAGTCCAGATAAAAGGGTTGAAATGGGTAGAGAGCTTAATGTTCTCAAGAACCAGATTGAAAATAGCATTACTACTGCTCGAGAAGAACTTGTAGCTGCACAACAATTCCCAGTGAAAGATATTTCTTTACCTGGTGTAGGGTTCCCGCAAGCTTATGGACACATGCATCCTGCAAGTAGGGTACTCCAAGAAACATATAAAATATTTGCCGATTTGGGCTTCGCAGTGGTTGATAGTAGCGAGATTGAAACAGATTGGTATAACTTTGAAGCGCTTAATATGCCAGCAACTCATCCGGCTCGAGAGATGCAAGACACATTTTATATTAAAAACAATGGCAAGTTAGATGTATTACCTCGGACACATACATCTGGTATGCAAGTACGATTTATGGAAGCTAATAAACCGCCATTTAAGATTATTGTACCTGGAAGAGTATTTAGAAACGAAGACGAAGATGTTACGCATATTTGGGCATTTCATCAAATAGAAGGCTTGGTTGTGGGTGAGGGGGTATCAATGGCACAACTCAAAGGTACGCTTTTACATGTAGTACAGGGAATACTCGGGCCAGAAGTAGATATTAGATTTCGCCCAAGCTATTTTCCGTATACCGAACCATCAGTTGAGTTAGATTGTAGATATAAAGGTCAGTGGCTCGAACTTGGCGGAGCAGGTATGATTAATCCTATAGTATTAAAGAATGGCGGAATTGACCCAGAAAAATACACTGGATTCGCCTTTGGCTGGGGAGCTGAACGGATTGCAGCTATTAAATATGGTCTTGATGATTTACGAGAGTTGTGGCGTCCACGTTTTGAATTCTTGGAGCAATTTGTATGAAAGTAAGTACTCATTGGCTGAATACATATCTAACAAAATCTCTTTCTACGAATGAGATTGTTGAAGCATTAGAACGCACTGAAGTTGAAATAGAAGAAGTAATTACTCCGCCAAAACTCGATAAGAAAGTCATTACAGCAAAAGTTGTAAATGTAACCTCGCACCCAAATGCCGATAAACTCAATTTAGTAGATATCGAATTTAATACAAAGAAAATTCGCGTTGTTTGTGGTGCACCAAATGTTCGAGTTGGATTAATCGTTGCCTACGCACAGCCAGGCAGTGTGTTGCCAGAAAATTTTGAAATTAGCGAACGCGAAATACGAGGTGAAAAATCAGCAGGGATGTTAGCTTCGGCGAAAGAGCTGGGGATGGGAAATGATCATAGTGGTCTTATCGAGCTCGACCCTGATCTCCCCCTTGGAATATCATTGTGCGACATAGAGAATATGGCCGACATCGTGGATGTTAAGACGCCTGCTAATCGTTGGGATCTACTTTCCGTAATAGGTTTGGCCCGTGAAATTTCTGCTAATTCTTCAAAAAACTTGGTTAAAGAACCAAAACGAGCAAAAATTGAATATAAAAACAGAGAAGTAGTTAAAGTCAAGGAAACTGGGGAGTGCGAACGGTTTGTGAGTGCGCATTTTGAAATACGAGATGACGCAGTCACACCACAGTGGCTTGTGGATAACTTAGAGGCTGCTGGAATGCGGGCGATACACCCTGTTGTAGATATTACTAACTTTGTCATGTTAGAGACCGGCCAGCCTAGTCATGCATATGACAGACAAAAACTGCAAGGTAGTCTGCAAGTACGGTTTGCAAAAACTGGTGAGCTCCTCTCTACTTTGGATGGCGTTGAAAGAAAGCTTACCAAAGCCGATTTGGTAATTGCTGATAATTCTGGGCCAATTGGTCTCGCGGGCGTAATGGGTGGAGCAACCACCGAAGTAAGTAGTGAAACAAAAGAAATTGTCTTAGAAATTGCGAATTTTAATAAAACGACCGTAAGAAGATGTGCTTTGCGGCATGGTTTACGTTCTGAAGCGAGCACACGGTTTGAAAAAGGACTTCCTCTCCCTCTTCCCCATTATGCTTTTGAACGAGCAGTACAATTACTCGAAGAAATATGTAATGCACAGCTGATAGATTCAGTAAATGATCAATTGTATGCTTGGCCTTGGATTTCGTTTGTTGGTTTGCGACAACGACGAGCGGAAATGGTGCTTGGTACAAAACTCAATGAGAAGACTCTTATTGAAGGGTTAAAAAGCCGTGGTTTTATGGCAGAACATTTTTCGTTATCTAATGAAGTAAAAAAGCACACTGGAAAGCCATATATATATGGAGCAAGTTTTAAGAAAAATAGCGAAGATGCATTTGATTGCTCCTATCTAGTTGAGCGAATTTATTCAAGAATAGGTGTAGCGATTGGCCATACGGCCCAACAACAGTTTGAATTAGGTAAAAAAGTTGAGATATCAGAAATAAAGCCAGGTGATTTAGTCTTTTATTCGGGTCACTGGGACAAAGTTGACGCAAAAAGCCGAGGTGATATTGGACATGTAGGAATGTATATTGGGAAAAACCAGGTGCTCGAAGCAAGTAAGTTTGAATTAGATGCTAAAACGAATACATATGTTGAACGAAAAAATCCAAATGTACGTATTATTTCATTAGAAAATTATACTCAAAATCCTTCATTTAAAGGAGTGCGGCGCTATGTAGAGAGCTTTAATCACATTATTGCTGTTACAGCACCATGGTGGCGAACAGACATTATGAAAGAAGTAGATTTAATAGAAGAAGTAGCAAAAATTGTGGGCTATGAAAATATACCAAGTGAACTACCAGGGTTGCCACCTATGGATACAGCAAATCATCAAATGCTTCCTGGAATAATGAGTTTACGAGAAGATTTAGTAGCAGCCGGATTGTTTGAAGTTACTACATATTCTTTTGTAAGTGAACAAGATTTGCACGATACTGGCATAGATACTAAAAATGTATTAGCTATCGAGAATCCGATGAGTAAAGAACAGGCATATTTACGTAATTCTATGTTGAGTAGCCATTTACAGACAGTAGCTCGGAACAATAGTTTTTATCAGAATGATTATGGGTTCTTTGAACTAGCACGCATTTATAATAAGTCGTCTCAATCAAAAACTCTTGCAGAAGAAAGTTGGCACCTGGCAGTCTGTACGATAGGAAAAGATGGCCTAGAAAGAATAAAAAGTATACTTGATATGTGCAACATTCGGTATCAACTTGATCTATCATATAAGAGAAGTGAGAAGACAAACTTTTTACCTGGGCGAACGGCAGATATACAGAGTGAAAGAATTCCAGAAGTGCAGGGAATGTATGGTCAGGTTCAGCCACTTTGTCTAAAAAAATTCTCAACTCATGAAGAAGTAAGTTTTGCCGAACTGATTCTTCCAGACCAGGCTATCTTTACCGAAAAAATAATAAAATCGGTGCCACTTCTCCCCTATCAGCTTATTAGTCGTGACATTACGGTAGAGCTATCGACTGAGGTATTGTGGCAAGATATTCAGAAGTTGGTGCAAGAAAATTCACATGTTGTTCGAGTAAATTTTCTCCAGCAGTTCACTGATGAAACACTTACTTTAGAGGATAAAAAAAGAGTAAGTATGAGGATATGGATTGACTGCGGGGCAAATCCAAAACAAAAAGAAATAACCAAAAAGATGGATTCTATCGAGAAAAAACTGATTAACCAAAAAAATTTATTCAAGCTGAAAATTATCTGACTTTTTCTATCCATAAGAGGTATAATGGTAGGTAATATTAAAACCAACAAATAGTTATGCCTAAACCACCAAACCATTCGAGAGAACCATATAGCCATCGTTTTGCTTTGCCAAAATCGTTATCACGATCAGGTCAAAGGCCGAGTACATTTGCACGTTTGCAATTTATTGTACTTGGGTCAATCTTGGCTTTTTTATGTATGAATGCACTTGTAGCGGCTATGCTGACCGGAAGAATTTACCCCGGTGTATCTGTGGCTGGTCATGATCTAAGCTTTAAAACTCGAGCCGAAGCACTTCGTACACTACAAGCAGTACAGACAAAACGCAACTTTACGTTAAAGGTTGGAGATAAGGTGTTTACTACCACCGATGCTGAACTTGGTTCTAACTATGATTTAGTAACAACAGTTAATACAGCTTATAGCGTAGGAAAGAGCTCTTTTCTACCAATCTTTGGTATATTTGCGAGCGAAAGAAATGGTCAATTAGGACTCGCCTATAATTTAGATCTTGTTAAGCTCAAAGCATTTACTTCTTCAGTAGTTGAATCGGTGGGTCACGATCCGATAAACGCAACCTTAGTAATAAATGAAGGCGTCATAACAGATCAACCCGATCAAGACGGATTGCGCATAGATCAGAAGGCTTTAAATCAGACAATTCAATCAGCCTTAAGTGATGGGCAAGATGAAAATATTACATTAAAACCCGAAGTAGAGAAAGCCGACATTCAGTTGGCCGACTTAGCACCAACCCGTACAGCCACCGAGGCGCTATTAAGTAAACAAATAATCTTAACCTATAATGGAAAAACGTTTACTGCAGACAAAAACGCTATTGGTCATATGATAGTTTTTGATATTCAGGTAGATAGCGATGGTAAAAAACATTTAGTAGCAAAAGTTTCGCCTGAGCAAGTAGCAGGATATGTGCAGTCAGTTGCTAATAAGATTGATATTGCGCCAAAAAATAAAGTTGTAACTATAGCGAATGGTACAAGTTCGGTAACACAAGAAGGCGTGGACGGGCTAGCCGTGAGTCAGAGCCCTGCTATTGATGCAATTGTGACTGCTCTTAATAATAATCAAGATGTAAACTTTGGATTAAGTGCTTCCCCAGTGGCATTTAAAACTCAGACGAATGCTTTTGGTGGAATCGGTGGCCTAGATTATCCTCAATATATTGAAGTCTCGTTGCGTCAACAACATTTATGGGCTTGGCAAGACGGGCAGGTAGTTTTTAACGCACCGATTACCAGTGGTGCATCTGGGGCAGGATTTGGTACGGTAACAGGAACGTTTGCTATTTATGCCAAGGAGCGTAATAGATACCTGAATGGTGCACAGTATGGTTACAACTACAATGTTTTTGTGGACTATTGGATGCCATTTTACGCTGGCTATGGTTTGCACGATGCTGATCGGTGGCGTTCGAGTTACGGAGGATCTGATTTTTACTACAATGGTAGTCATGGCTGCGTGAATATGTCAGCAGGCTCTGCAGCATTTATTTATGGTTGGGCACCAGTTGGTACACCTGTTTGGGTACACAATTAATCTCTATATAGTTTGATATAAACATAACTGGTATAATAAAGGTTATGGACCCCCAGCAAAATCTACAAAATCCGAACGTTGTTCCCTTGCCTCAACCAAATTCAGAACAAATTGCTCCTCAACCGGGAGCAGTTGCTCCGAATCTTCAGGCCGAGGTAGTATCTACTCCTCAGGTAGAAAGTGCTTCCATCCAGTCAGAAACGGCTCCGGTACCGAACCCTGTTTCCTCGCCAGTTGGGACAGATACGACGCCACAGGCTTCAATCGCTCCTACACCTCCACCCGCCCAAGTTATGCATACTGGAAGTGTGCAGGGGCGTGCTTTGCAGACGCAAGATCTTGCAAGTCTTTCTGCAGGAGACGATGATCTTATAGAAAAAGAGTGGGTGGATACCGTAGAAAATGTTATTGAGGCAGACGAAGATAACCCATTCGTGGAAGATATTGACCACAATACTGTCAGCCGAGCATACCAGAAACAACGGTTTAATTTAGATGTATCTTAATGGATATATTATTGACGTAGTGTGAATATGAATCAGTTTATAATTTTTACAAGTATACTCTTTATACTATTTGCCGGCAGTATTAGTGTCTTAGCTTTCTTTTTGTTGCGAAAACGGGCGCGCCACAGTAAAGACATAGAGCGTTCTTTAAAAATGGTCCCACTTTTGGTAAAGTTACCTCCTCAAGAGGTTAGTGATGAAAATCGTGATAGTCGTGAACTTATCAAAGAAAATATTGCAAAAGCCGAGGGTGTATTTAATCTACTGAGCGGTATTGCAACAGAAAAAGCTTCTTATTATGGTAAAAAATATCTCAGTCTTGAGGTAATTGCAGAAGGTAAAATGATACATTTTTATATTGTAGTGCCGGTTAGTTTGCTGAGTGCTGTACAAAAGGCTTTGGTAGCAGGATACCCCGATATTCAAATCGAACAAGCTGAAGAAACTAATATCTTCTCTGATAAAAGTAAAATTGCAGGTGTACAGGGTGGTGAATTAGTTTTAGCAAAAGAAAGTATTTATCCAATTAATACCTATAGATCTACTGACTTTGATCCCTTGGCTGGTATTCTCTCGAGTCTGACTAACTTAGGAGAAAATGAAGGGGTTGGCATTCAAATACTAATGCGTCCCGCCGGAAGTGATTGGACAAAGTACGCGCTTAAACGAAGTAAAGAACATCTTGATCCGAGTAGTTCACAAAACAAGGCCCTAAGCTTTGGCTCAGACGTACTGAAAGCTCCTTTTCAGGCTCCAAGTGCAGGTGGTGATGATAAAAAATCAGACAAGCAACCAACAGCTATTGATCAAAGAAAAAGCGAAACAATTGAAGATAAGGCGAAATCACCTGCCTTTGAAGTGTGTATTCGTTTGATCGCAAGTTCAGACACTCCGGCCCGAGCTCATGTAATGATTCAAGATATGCAGCTTGGTTTCTCTCAACTAAATCAAGGTGGAAGTAATGGATTCAAATATAAGCCAGCCGATTCACCACAAGAAGTTGCTACCAATTTTATTTTTCGATTCTTTCCGGTAAATAAGAAAAAGAATGTTCTAAATGCAGTCGAATTAGCAACAATCTTTCATTTACCGAGCGAAGTCATTGGTATTGCTACTCATCTCGAACGAAAAGCTGTAAAAGAAGTTCCTGCCCCTGCAGGTTTACCAACAGAGGGCTTACGAATAGGGATGAATGAGTATCGTGGTACGAACACCCCTATCTATATCACTCAAGATGATAAACGTCGTCATATCTATACAATTGGTCAGACTGGTACCGGTAAATCTACCCTGCTTACAAACTTAATGTTACAAGATGCATATGCGGGTAAAGGTTTTTGTTTTATTGATCCAAACGGGGATGAAGCAGAGAAGTTCTTAGGTCGGATTCCTGCTAATCGTGCCGAAGATGTTATTTATTTTAGTCCAGGGGACACAGAGTTTCCGCTTGGATTCAATATCATGGAATACGATCGTAACCATCCAGAACAGCGCGACTTTTTGGTACAAGAAGCCATTTCGATGCTATATAAACTCTATGATCCGCAACATCAAGGTATTATTGGCCCACGCTATGAGCATTGGTTTCGGAATGCAGCTCTAACAGTTATGGCTGACCCAGAAGGTGGAACATTCATTGAAATACCAAAGGTCTTTACCGATGATGAATATCTAAAGAAGAAATTTAAATATCTTACCGACCCAACTGTACAAGACTTTTGGACAGGCGAAATGGCACAGACGGATGCTCATTCGAAAAGCGAAATGCTCGGTTGGTTTGTTTCTAAGTTTGGTGCTTTTGCTAATAACGCAATGCTTCGAAATATTATTGGGCAAAAAACCTCAGCATTTAATTTTCGGCAGATAATGGATACAAACAAAATTTTAATTGCTAACTTGAGCAAAGGCTTGTTGGGTGAATTGAACGCAAAATTGCTCGGTATGATATTTGTGATTAAACTTCAGATGGCTGCAATGAGTCGTGCTGATACACCAGAAGATCAACGGGTAGACTTTGCGCTCTATGTAGATGAGTTTCAAAACATTGCGACCGATAGCTTTGCTACGATATTGTCTGAAGCTCGTAAATATCACTTTAACTTAATTGTAGCTAACCAATACATTGAACAAATTGATGAACAAATTCGCGATGCGGTGTTTGGCAACGTAGGAAGTATGGTGATTTATCGTGTTGGTAACGATGATGCCGAATATGTTGCAAAGCAATTCTCTCCACAATTTGATGCGAGTGATATTGCGAATATACCGAATCATTATGCTGCTGCTAAGATTATTGCAGATGGCATTCCAACTACCCCATTTAGTCTTCATGGTGATCCACCGGTTGATGGAAATGTTATAAATACCAATCTTCAAAATGCTATGCGAGATCTTTCTCGTGCAAAATATGGACGTCCCAAAGCTGAAGTTGATGCAGAAATAGCAAAGAGCCTTAGTGATACAACGCCAAGCGAACCTGCAGGAGGTAACACAGCTGCAGGTGGAATGGGAACAGAACAAGGAGGGAATTAATAGTTCGCTCAAGACCTTGCATAGTTATTGTAAGATGTACTACAATAAAGCATAAGCAATTGTATATATAAAGGGGAAAGATGAAAATCGTAAATTTCCGTGATGTTGTAACTAATTTCAAAATTGGTGGCATCTCAAAAAACAAAATAACATTTTATGCAAAAAGACTAACTAAAGAAGCGTCAGCGAGACGATTAGCTTCCTTACTGTTAGTAGGACTCTTAGTTTTTCAATTTATTACTTTTGTTGCTCCTCCATCTGCTGGTCGGGCAGCAAGCTGTACGGCTAATGATATTATTAGGTGCGGTATTTCTGATCGTAGCAATCAAGGAGTTCTCAATGCCTTTAAAAGCACTGGCGCTATGCAATTACTGAATCAAGCAGGCGTAACTGATAATGACGTTCTTAATGGTCAGGCAAATGCAAATATCTGTAGAACACCCGGTTTACTCTCTATGGGTCGTACACAGGCTCCTGGCTCTTTCTTATATCCAGGTCATAATGACATCTGGATTGGTGATGCAAGTAGTAGATGGCTACAAAACTGTTTTGCCGGCGAAATTTTAAATGTAAAAGTTCAGGGTAGTACAATCGGTACTGGTGATCCGAATGCTTGGTATCAGATAGGTATACTCTACGACTGTGGTAATCTTGTTTTTATTCCTACAAGTCCGCCTCAACAACCAAAAACTTTTAGTTGCTCAAGCTTAAATGTATCTACTTTTACCGCAACCGTTGGACAACCAATTGTGGTAGCGGGATACGCACACGGAGACAATATTAGTGCTGGTGAGTTAGTTGATATGGCATATGGCGCTTATAAAGGTGGTACAAGCGAACTTTCTTCTGGTGTTTCGCCTGGAAATGTTTTACAGGCATCTGGGATTGGGCATGATGGCAATAATAACTTTATTGATAATGCAGGGAGAAGTTTTACTTTTTCTCAGCCTGGAACATATGATTTACGTCTCTTAGTAGCTTTCGATAATGATGGGCAAAAATTATTTGCTGCTGGTAGCGGTGCTGGTAATTGCGCTCGTACCGTAACGGTAACGCAACAGATGACACTAAACTGTGCTCAGCTAGATATTGTTGCTAAGACAGGCAATACACCATTTACTCCTGGACTTAAAGGCACTGCCGGAGTAGTCGGAGTTTCGGGTACAAAGCCATATCCAGCTAAGTTCGAATATATTCTCTTACAAAAATATACCGGTCCTGATAATCCAAGCTTACCAATTATTACTCATAATGGCATTCGATATCTAGAAGGTAACCCAAGTGGAGGGGGCACTAGAATAACGCATACAAATGCGAATCCAGCGGTCTACACCGATCCTGCATCTGGCCCAGCTTTCTTTGCAAATGAATTTAAACAAACAACACCTGGCGAC
>JAHFOQ010000034.1 GCA_023261595.1 bacterium
TTATTATATGTATGCAAACAAATTTCACTATATTCCAAATACCGAATGAATAGTAACAATAATGACATTAATTGATAGCGCCAGAATAACACCTGCAATTGCGTAAAATATAGTCTTTTTAGCACCAGAGATTCTGTCTGAGCTCCCACCTGATGTAATGTATTGTATTCCACCAACAATTATCATAATCACTGCTAATGATCCTACTAAGTATGATAGAAGCTGAGCTGCATACGTAAGTAGCTGGCCGACACCATCTAAGCTACCTGTATTAATTGTGCCGTTTACAACCGGGGCAAAAAATCCAAGTATTACACGGAAGCTAATGAGTAGTGCAATACTAATTGCAGCTTGGGTAATTCTTTCTTTAGCAGACTTAATTCTGTCTGGTGCACCGGCTGACGTAATTATTTGGATTGCACTAACTAAAATGACAATTGCAAGTACAGCACCAATCAATCCAATAATCCAATTAGCAATAAGTCCAATTACGGCATTAAAATCGGTTTGATCACACCACGTTTGAGGTAAAACACCACATGTTACTGCTAGCCTTGGGGAGAAGTTATGTACCATGCTAAGAATATTATTCATATAATTCATTCTACCGTTTGTACATATTAATGCAATTCTTACCTTTGCTATTACGTCCGTACATATCTATAATATTAAGCACAAGCGCTTATGAAAAAAATCCTCCAAATCCTTAGCGTGCTTCTATTGTCGTGTTTGGCAGTAGTGCTTTTTGGTATAACAAACCAGCAGAAAGCTCATGCTGCTACCTTTAATAACGATTGGTTATGCAAATGGGAAGATGATAGTCATGTTCATTGTTCTGAACCAACCAATGGATCTAATATCGCCGGTGATCTTGTTGATGCATTGGGTTCTGGAGTTTTTGGTGTCGGAGGATGGGTAAGCTCAAAGCTACTAAGCGATGTGGCGAGTGGTGTAGATGCCACCGGCAGAAAAACTCATGAATATTGGTATGATGCTGCGAGATCAAAAGCCGTTGGTGTACCGGTTTTTACAAGTAATGACTCGCCTCTTCCAGAAATACAATTTGGTGATATAAAGCATCCCGAGCTAGGCTTATTAATGACAGATCAGAATGGTAATACTTCGGGATCAAATTTAGGTACCACAACTAAAGGTGATAATGGGCCTGTTGTAATAGTTGGTAACCCTCAAGCTGCTGTAAATAATAAAAAGTCTGATGTTTGTAGTGTGAGTAATTCAGATAATTGTAAATATGCAGAAGATGTACCGGGACATTCAAAGGGAGAAGAGTATAAGGGGGGTGGCTTAAGTGAAGATACAATAAAGACATTTAACGCATCGCTTGTTTCTGCAGCAGCCGCAGAAGAGGCAGCAAAGAATGGAGGGGCATGTGTTGATAGTGCGTTAAGTTTTTTCTTGTGTCCGATTAATGATGCTATTAAATCGGCTCTCGACTCAACAATTAATCTTCTGGCAGGTGTATTACAGACAGATGCACCGGGGATAAACAATAACACCGCTGTTAAAAATGCTGAGCAAGCGTTTGTAAATATTGCCAACTCTATATATGTAATTGTTTTTCTTTTAATAATTTTGGCGAATTTTATTGCGATACCAGGTCAGTTTTTTGAAAACTATACTATCAAAAAAACACTTCCAAAATTAATTGCTGCTATTATTCTTACGCAGTTTATGTTTTTTATTTGTATTGCAATTATGGATCTCACCAACATAGCTGGTGCAACTATACCTGTAGCAATTGTTAGTGCCTATAAAGGCGTTTCTCAAACCCTGGGGGACGCAATAAATACCGCATTTAACCCATTGGCCCAAAATTCCCCAGGTGCTGCAGTTACTACAGCCGCTCTAGATATCGGGTATTTTATATTTGCTCAGATTATTTTAATCATTGCTTTAGTGGTTGCTTTAATTGGTTTGTTCTATATCATATTTCGACAATTTGCACTCTACGTACTTATTATTATCTCGCCTCTAGCGATGGCAGCCTGGGTATTACCTGGTACGAGTAAGTACACAAAGCAATGGTTTGAGTTATTTATTAAACTTTGTTTAATGTACTTAATAGTGATGCTAATTATTGCATTTACCGCAATTGGTGTAGATATATTCAAAAATATTGCTGCGCCTACGATTGGTGTAGGTGGTGCTCCACTTGCAGTAGGGCCAACTCAGGTATTTGCCTTGCTAAGTGCACTACTAATTCCCCTAATAGGTTTAGTACTGATCGCAAAGTCATTTAAGTGGAGTAGTAAAGCAGTAGCAGAAGTAGGTAAAATCGCTTCAGAAAGTAAAGCTGGTAAGGCAGCTACCGGACAGGTAAAGGGCGCTATAAAAAATAGCGCTCAAGAAGGAAAAATTGCAGAGATGAAAGGTAGTGCAATAGCTGGTTTTGGTAAAAATATTGGTGGTGCTAAAGGGCTAAAAATGGAGGCAAGAGGGACAAAATTAAAGCAAGCACCAAGTAAGAGATTACAGGAGAATCTAGAATCACTTGGATTAAAAAGAGCTTTAGAGGAGAGCAAAAAAGACCCTACTGGTAAAACTGATGTTGGTAAAGCAGCAAATAGAATAATTACAGACAAAAGAAGAGATTTAGCAAATACAAGAAATCTCGATGCAGCACAAATGTTTGATGCCCATCAACTTATGAACCCAAATAAAGATGCTAGTATAATTCGGGCCGAAATGACTAGAGACCAAGGTATTACTTTTGATAGTAAAGGCGCCATTATTACGGATACAAATGATCCTAATTATAGCCCGGCAAATAGTGTTACTTATAATAACCCTTACTATAATGGTGGTGTAGGAGGCGGCGCACCAGCAGGAGGACCAGCTCCCACGCCAGCAGGTGGTGGAGGTGGAGGTACGCCAACACCAACTCCTGCACCGGGCGGAGGAGGAACAGCTGGAACACCTACACCGGGTACTGGCGCGGGGCCTGGGCAAGCACGCAGCTCAGCAGCTCAGGCCCTACGTGGCGCACGTGCAGGACGTGCTGCAACAGGATCAGGCCCAGCTCCACTTTCAAACCCTAATGCTGGTCCTCCAGCCCCAAACCCAGCAGGAGGACCGCCGGGAGGCGGAACACCACCGACGCCTCCACCCGCCGGTGGCCCACCAGGATTTCCTGGACCATAAAACCCTATCAATACAAGATAGGGTTTTTCTTTTTTATTAAGTATAAATAAAACATTTACTTTTTATTAACTTGCTGATATAATTACTCATTAACTCTCCAGATAGGGTCTCGGTTAAAAATTCGAGAGTTAATATCTGAAAGATAACAAGCCTGTTGGCTTACCAGAGTTAGTGAGTACTATTTCATGGCAAACAAATCTACCAAATTTGCCCGTATATTCTCTGCGCGAAAATTTATTATCCTCGCGTCGCTTTTGATATTAATTATTTCAAACATATTACCTTCGGTTGCTCTTGCAGCCCCAACGACTGCACCAGCTACAGCAACAGAAGCTGTTCAGTCTGTTCAACCCACAACCCCTACAACAGTCACGCAAACTACTGTTCCAGATAACCCCGACGAAATGAATACCTGTGAGCAAGCAGCCGGACCCCTAAGCTTCTTCTTGTGTCCGTTCTACGCCATGATAATGAAGGGAATAAACTGGCTCGCTGGGCCGGATGACAGCATTCTTGTGCAGATGCTTCGTGTTCCTCCTTTACAGTTTACGAAAGATGTTGGTTTGAGCCGTGCTTATGGCAATATTTTAGCTTTTGTAAATAGTCTCTTTATCTTAGTATTTTTATTAATAATCATACTAAGTCTTATAAAGGACTTTAGTTTTTTAGAAAATTATCACCTTAAACAGACATTACCACGACTGATTGCTGCAATTATTTTGGCGCAATTTGGATATCTCATCTGTGCAGCACTGATCGATTTGGGTAATATTCTTGGTACATTGGCACCACAAACCCTTGCAGCAGGGGTACTGGGTACAAACGCCAAACTACCCGGGTTAGCAGATAGTATAGTTGGGTTGTTGGCATTCGGAAACGCAAAAGCGGTTGGCGCAGGTACTGCAGTAGTAACCAATGTGTTGTTCGGTGGTGGAACGGGCGTCGTGTTTATTTTAATGTTCTTAATGGCGCTTGCAGTGTTATTTTCACTCGTAATTGCATTCATCTATATGGTAGCCCGAAACCTCATACTTGTCTTGCTGGTACTCGCAGCCCCTTTGGCTTTTCTTGCTTGGGTGTTACCAGGTACACAAAGCTTTTTTTCTCGTTGGGGCAAAAATCTCATAAAATTAATTCTTATGTATCCATTGGTTGTGATAGTTATTACCACGGCTGAGATTCTGGCTTTCCTTTTGCAACACCCCACGCTCGATCCAAATGTATTTACTGATGATAGAATTAAGCTGTTAATTGGCGCTTTAATTCCGTTTGTTGCTTTGCTGATGATTCCAAAAATGTTGAAATTATCTGGAGATATTATGGAAATTACTGGTGGAGCTATTGCTGGTTTTGTAGCAGGAAAGGTAGCAACAAAGGGTATGGAGGGCGGCAAGAATGCACATGCTGGTACGAGAGATAGACTCGCACAATCTAAATTTGGTCAGGAAAACCGGTTTGGCCGAGCAATCTCTGGTGGTGGTGTAATGGCAATTGCCTCGCCAAATAATACAAAGTCTATTAAACGCTTGGGTGAAGCTCGAAAGCGCGCCAATGCCGAATACGAAAGTGCCGCGAGCCTTGGTACCGATGAAGAACTAAAGGCAATGCTTGGGCACCGCGATACTGTGGCCCGTCAGAACGCCATTATTGGATTGGCTAAACGAGGTAAGCGAGACATTATTGCTGAAGGCTTACAGTCTGGACAAATTCGTCCAATTGATATGACTGCTTTAAAAACAGCAAAGTTTGACAGTATGGATTCAATGCCAGATTTACGTAGTTGGGAATTTGAGACAGATCCTGCAAAGGGCACTCCAGGTGTACCTAATTCATTCTATACAAACCTTAACGCCGGTGTTTGGTCGAGTGCAAGTGGTCCAACCCAACAAGACTGGACAATGAACCGTGTCTTTAACCAGGCTAAGAATAAATATGAATACACTGGTTATAGTGATCAAAAAATTCAGCGGTTTAAAGCAAGTCAGCTCCAATCTATCTTGCAAGACAAAGAAGTGCGTAAGAAGATGGATGAAACCGTTCGTCAGGAACTCTTTAATTATGCTCAAGCCAACGGAGGCGCACATGGCAATGATCATGCCAAAGCTATTATGAGTAATATGACAAACAACGGTTCTTGGCAGTAATCTAAACTCAACCGTAAGGGGTATCTTGCCACCTGCTTACTAATACGGCATACTTATAGATATGGGCCAGTATAAAGTTCCTCAAGATGTCGAAACCGAAGATAAAATCTTAGGTCCACTTTCGATAAAGCAGTTTATCTACGTTATCATTGGTGTCCTTTGGGCATTCTTAATGTGGAGACTATTTAGTTGGTTCTTGCCTTTGGCTGGAATTTTAGCTCTTCCGGTTACTGGATTTATGTTCTTACTCGGTTTTGGTCAACGTGAAGGAGTACCGTTTGAAGATTATGTAGTAGCATTTATCCGCTATTTAGTATTACCACGTAAACTGGAATGGCAAAAAGACGACGCAAAAGAAACAATTACTAAAGATATGGCACCAAAAAACCTCAATGAGCCACAACAGAAAAATATCACCAAAGGTCAACTAAGACAGTTAGCGAGCATTATCGATACTCGTGGTGGCGGAAAAGATCCCAGCATACAATTACAAGAAGATAATGCTGCTACACAATATGCAGCTCGGGTAATCGGGCCACAATCTTCCGGCACAAACGGTGCGGTAGTAACTGTTCAAAATCAGTTTGCTACCTCTCAAGACGATATCTTTGAAGATGGGCAACACTCAGAGGGAGTTGGACAATTACTTCATACCGCCGAAGCAGATGCTCGTCAACAGGCCGTTGCACAAGTACAATCAGTGCTTAATAACCCGAGCAGCACTCAAGGTGCAACAACTCCACCACCAGCACCGAATCCAGTTGCCACTCTTCTCGCGCGTAAAGACAGTAACTTGCCAGTTGCAACCGTTGCTCGTCGAGCTGCCGAACAACAACTTAACCCCGGCGAGGCAGTACAGCTGCGCCGTAATGCAGCTCAATAACATGCTAGCTATAAAACTCTCATGTTTTCTTATATAATAGAAGATTACTATGGCAGAAACCCAACAACCCCAAATTACCCCCGGCCAACGCGAATACGTTAATTCCGTAACGCCCCCGAAAAAAGCCAAGAATAAGCAACTGAGTACTCAAACTCACTTGCAGTTTTCTGAAATAAAAGATGGTGTAGTTGTAATGCGCGACGGAAGCTTGCGCATGGTAATACTTTGTAGTCCTACGAACTTCGACCTAAAAAGTCCCGCCGAAAAAGATGCGGTGGAATTTGCTTTTCAAGGATTTCTCAATGGATTACATTTTCCTATCCAAATCGTTATTCAGTCACGTCGGATTGATCTCGATGGATACCTCGAAAAACTCGATAAAATTCAAAGTGATCAAGCCAATCCATTACTCGCAAGCCTCATGGAAGATTATATCTTTAATATTCGTGGGTTATTAGAAGAAGTAAATATTATGGAGAAGCGTTTTTACGTAGTAGTACCATATTATGTTGCTGGAGTTAGCCGCGAAAATATTCTCACAAAATTGAAGAGTGTATTTTCGAACGACGAAGTCACCCAAACAACTACTGAATATGAAAAGCGCAAAAATGAGTTGGTACAACGAGCAAATCTTGTTGCTCAAGGATTAGCTCAGGTAGGTGTTCGGTCGGTTATTCTAAACACACAAGAAGTAATAGAGTTATTTTATAATTCATACAATATTGATGAGTCTCAAACTCAGTCACTTGCAGATGTATCACAAATAAGTGCTCCAGCCGTGACTCGTAGTGGAGGACCGGCAACAATGCACCCGCCAACACCACCAGAACCTATGCCGGATGATTTATTTTCTGCTGCGCAAAAACAGCAAGGCGTTCCTCCTCAACCTCAAAACCCTGGAGTACCTCAATAATGGCTTTTAACAAATCTCAACAGCCCAAACTAACACCCGCACAACAAGCCCAGATGGCTCGCCAGGAACAGGCTGAACAAATCTATCGTCAGGGTGTCGTAACTCTGCGGGATGTGATTGCACCAAGTTCAATAGAAGTAGAGGCAAATTTTATAAAGATTGGTACTCGTTACGCCCGTACACTGTTTGTATATGCTTATCCTCGTAGTTTATTTACCGGCTGGCTCAGCCCAGTAATTAACATCGATGAAGTAGTGGATATTAGTTTAAATATCGAACCAGTTGAAAGTCGAGTAGTTTTAG
>JAHFOQ010000011.1:0-13451 GCA_023261595.1 bacterium
TTGGCTGGATCAATTGTTGCTACCAGTATGTTCTTTTTAGTTGCACGTATTTTTTATTCGCTCGAAGATACAATTACTCCGCTACTTACGAGTTTGAGTTCAATAGCAGTGAATATATTATTTAGCTTTCTGTTAACTGCCCGGTTTGGTGTTTCTGGGCTCGGTATGGCATTGAGCATATCGACTTTTTACGAACTAATACTATTAATGATTGTTTTACGATTTAAGATTGGTGATTATGGTTACCGTTCAATTGGTATTGTAGCCTCTAAGCTCGTAATAGCAAGTCTCGCAATGAGTGGGGTAATGTATCTCTTGATTATTAATATCTTCCCACTATATAAAGCTGATATTGGATTTTTACACATAGCACCAAAATTTATTGTAATTTCATTGGTGGGTATAGCGGTTTTCTTTGTACTGACAAAATTATTGCGTGTTCCTCAAGCTCAGATTGTTCAAAAACGTATTCTCCATCCAATAAAAATATTACGAAAGAGTTTTTCTTAAGATGGAGGCTATTCGTAACTTTTGTATAATTGCTCACATTGATCATGGTAAGTCTACTTTAGCCGATAGAATGCTCGAAATTACCGGAACGGTTGAGAAGAGAGAAATGAAACACCAACTTCTCGATAGTATGGATTTAGAGCGTGAAAAAGGTATTACCATTAAGTTACAACCTGTTCAGATGGCATGGCGTAATCATACACTTAATCTCATTGATACCCCTGGTCATGTAGACTTTAGTTATGAAGTTAGCCGAAGTCTTGCTGCTGTAGAAGGAGCAATCTTAGTGGTTGATGCTGCACAGGGAATTCAAGCCCAAACCCTCGCAAATGTGTATCTTGCACTTGAGGCAAACTTAACAATTATTCCGGTACTTAACAAAATTGATCTACCAGCAGCAGACCCAGAGCGAGTGTCGAGAGAAGTAGCAAATTTAATCGGTTGTGAACCAAATGAAATTTTGCGGATCTCAGCTAAAGACGGAACAGGTGTAGAAGAATTACTCGATAAATTAGTCGAAGAAATACCACCACCAAAAGGTGATCAAACTAAACCATTAAGAGCTTTGGTATTCGATTCAGTTTACGATGAGTATCGGGGAGTAATCCTTTACGTTCGAGTTGTTGATGGAAGTTTGAAAAAAGGCGATTCATTAAAGATGATTTTTTCTGGTCAAAATACTTTGGCGATTGATGTAGGGCACTTTGCTCCTTCTATGATTGCTGATTCTGAGATTCCTTGCGGACAAATTGGTTATATTTGTACCAACTTAAAATCAATTGCTGAAGCACGGGTAGGTGATACCGTAACCAGCGAAAAAAATGCCGCACAAACTCCACTTGATGGATATAAGAAAATAAAACCATATGTCTATGCTGGATTCTTTCCAGTGAGTGGCGAAGACTACCCCGCACTAAAAGATGCACTCGAAAAACTGACACTGAATGATGCTTCATTGCAATATGAACCTGAAACTTCTAAAGTACTGGGTTTTGGCTTTCGTTTGGGTTTTTTGGGCTTACTCCATTTAGAAATTGTTAAAGAACGATTAGAAAGAGAATTTAATTTACAGCTTGTTATAACGAATCCAAGCGTGGATTACCAAGTAAAAACTACCAATAATGAATCGGTAGAAGTAAAGAGTGCCTCAGACCTACCCGACGTAAGTCGAATCTTAGAAATTAGCGAACCCTGGATAAATGGTGAAATTATTGTACCGAGCACATATCTTGGATCAATAATTCAGTTAATAAATTCTGTCCGAGGTGTACAAAAAAACCTTAGCTATATAGAAAAAGAATTAGCACTGGTAAGCTTTGAAGCACCATTGGCAAATGTTTTAACTGATTTTTATGATGACCTAAAAAGTATAAGTTCGGGATATGGATCATTTAACTATGACTTGAGTGGATATAAAGCAGAAGATTTGGTCCGGGTTGATATTTTAGTAGGTGGTGAAATGGTAGATTCGCTGAGCTACATAACACATAGGAGCGAAGCACTTGCAGCAGGACGTAAGATAACCGAAAAACTGAAAGAAGTTATTCCTCGTCAACTTTTCGAAATAAGTTTACAGGCTGCTATAGGAGGAAAAGTTATTGCTCGAGAAGACGTGAAAGCAATGGGAAAAAATGTAACAGCTAAACTGTATGGGGGTGATGTAAGTCGCAAAAATAAACTTCTCGATAAACAGAAAAAAGGGAAAAAGCGAATGAAGAAGATTGGTAAGGTAGATATTCCTGCAGAGGCTTTTATGGTACTGTTAAAGAAAGATTAATTAGGAGAAAAATATGGATAAATCAGAGAGACCCTCATTAGATCCTAACCAAGTTAGTTATGACGCGAATGTTGCACGTCAAACAGAACACTACAAACAACCAAATTCTAAAATGAAAGTAGTACTAATAATTCTGTTTTTTGTTATAGTTGCCTTATTGGTTTTATTTGTACTAGCAGCATTTTCAGGGTATCTAAATAAGGTGTTTACCTTCTTGCACTCATGAGCGCTTCAGGGATTACCACACAACAACGGTCAGAAAATAAACGTTCTCTTATTACTGCGGCGGTACTGATAGTTGGCTGTAGTCTATTGCTGATTGGTTTAATATTGTTAATGCGAGCTTTGTTTATGCCGAAGCCACAATACAATGGTAATAGTGCAACCGGACAATTTGAAGCTGATCAAGAAGGTGAGTTTTATCAAACTCAACAAAATGTTTCCGAACCAGATTCACCGGCTGAACCTCAAACTGACGATAACCAACAATAAAAAAACTTTAATTGGCACTCTTGACATGAGAGTGCTAGTTTCGGTAGAATAGACTGTATCAGCACTCTACTGTGTTGATTGCTAACAAATAGACGTTTATTTATGACAAAACGACAAGAACAAATATTAGCCGAAATTATCCGGCTATATGCTGATAGTGCCGAACCGGTTAGTTCTCGTGAACTTTCCCGATTATTTGGTTTAAGCTCAGCCACAATTCGTGCCGAAATGGCAGCCCTCGAAAGTAACGGATTTATATTTCAGCCCCATGTTTCGGCTGGAAGAGTACCTACCGATAAAGGATATCGTTTCTTTGTAAATAACTTAGCCAATCAATCAGATCAGATTACTAATTCAACTCCAACGAGAAGTGTGCAAACAATAGCAAAGAGAGTTGATAGTTTAAAAGATCGAAGCGATAGTGCTATAAAGATTGCCGCCGAAACATTATGTGAGCTTACGGGCAATATGACCTTTGCAACGTTAAGTGACGCGGTGTATCTCCATGGTATGGGTCAATTGTTTTCACAGCCAGAATTTCTAGGGCAAGTTCAAGCTTTAGAGGCAGCGCGGTTTATTGATTCAATGCAGGCTTGGCTTTCAGAAGCTAAAATTGATAGTTTACAAGTGTTTATCGGTGCTGAAAATCCAGTTGCTCGAGCAAGCGGACTTACTATGGTAGTTAATCGATTTACCAGTCCATACTCAGACCAAAGCTACATTGGTATTATTGGCCCCACCCGTCAAAGTTACGATAAGGTTATTAACTTAGTAGAATCAACCACCAAAGCATTAGAGGAGGCCTTTACATAATGAAACCAAAAAAACCAGCCAAGACCATAAAGATAACTACCAGGATTAAATCAAGCGAAAATTATGAACAGCAAATCGGTGAGCTAACCCAGCATTTACAACGTTTGCAGGCTGAATTCGAAAATTATAAGAAACGCCAAAATGATGAACGCGCCCAGCTTATGAATGATGCGAAAGAAGCGGTTCTTTCAGATCTATTACCAGCTTTAGATAATTTTGATCTGGCTTCGGCACATTTGCCGGCAGACTTGGCAAGTAATTCTTGGGCGCAAGGCATGCAATATGTTGGCCAACAGTTAGTCCAGACACTCGATGATATGGGGGTTCAAAAAATTCAGCCACAAGGTGAAATATTTGACCATAATATCCATGAAGCAGTAGAACATGTCCAGTCTGATAAGCCGGAAGGAACTATTACTGAAGTTATTGCTCCGGGCTACCAGATTGGAGAAAGAGTTGTTCGCCATGCCCGTGTAAAAGTAAGTGGCGGCAAAACAGCAAATATGGATTTGAATCAAGAAAATAACGATAAAGAATAATAAGGAGAAAAAAATGAGTAAGATAATCGGAATAGATCTAGGAACTACTAATTCAGCTATGGCTGTTATGGAAGGTGGAGAAGCAACAATTATCGCCAATGCTGAAGGTGGCCGTACTACACCTTCGATTGTCGCAGTTAATAAAAATGGTGAGCGACTTGTTGGTCAGACTGCCAAGCGCCAGGCTGTAATTAACCCAGACAACACAATTTACAGTGTAAAACGACTTATTGGTAGAACAATCGATGACCCTGAAGTAAAACGCGACATGGATTTAATGCCCTATAAAATAGAAAAAGCTGAAGGTCATGTAAAAGTGAAAATTGGTGATAAAGATTATACCCCAGAAGAAGTAAGCGCAATGATTTTAAGTAAGCTTAAAGCAGATGCAGAGAAATTTTTAGGTCAGCCTGTTACGGAAGCTGTTATTACTGTTCCGGCGTATTTTAACGATGCTCAACGCCAAGCCACAAAAGATGCAGGTAAAATTGCCGGGCTAGAAGTTAAACGTATTATTAATGAACCAACCGCTGCTGCTCTTGCATATGGACTTGATAAGAAAAAAGAAGAAAAAGTAGTAGTATACGATCTTGGTGGTGGTACGTTTGATGTTTCTGTACTCGAATTAGGCGATGGTGTGTTTGAAGTAAAAAGTACTAATGGTGATACACATTTAGGCGGTGATGACTTTGATCTAACATTAATCAATCACCTTATTGATGAATTCAAAAAAGACCAAGGTATTGATCTAAAAGAAGACAAAGCTGCCATGCAACGATTAAAAGAATCGGCTGAGAAAGCTAAAATTGAATTAAGTACCACAAACGAAACATCGGTAAACATTCCATTTATTACTGCTGATGCGAGCGGACCAAAGCATCTCGACATTACACTTACCCGAGCTGACTTTGAAAAGCTTGTTCTTGAACTTGTTGAAGCGACTCTTAAGCCATGCGAAGCCGCCTTGAAAGATGCGGGTGTAAAAAAAGAAGACATCAATGAAGTGATTTTGGTAGGTGGTATGACACGTATGCCACTTGTTCAGAAAAAAGTAGAAGAATTCTTTGGTAAAAAACCACTTCAGGGTGTAAATCCAGACGAAGTTGTAGCCACTGGTGCCGCTATTCAAGGTGGTGTGCTAGGTGGAGACGTAAAAGATGTTCTCTTACTTGATGTCACTCCGTTAAGTCTTGGTTTAGAAACATTAGGTGGAGTAAGTACGAAACTTATTGAACGTAATACTACTATTCCAACGAGCAAAAGTCAGACATTTTCTACTGCAGCTGATAATCAAACCAGTGTAGAAATTAATGTATTACAAGGTGAGAGAGAAATGGCGAATGACAATAAATCACTTGGACGATTTATTCTCGATGGTATTCCACCTGCACCCCGTGGTGTTCCACAAATTGAAGTGAGCTTTAATATTGATGCCAATGGTATTGTAAATGTTTCTGCAAAAGACAAAGCAAGTGGCAAAGAGCAAAAAATTACTATTACAGGTGGTGGTAGTTTAAGCGAAGAAGAAGTAAAGAAAATGCAGCAAGATGCCGAAGCTCATGCCGAGGAAGACAAGAAAAAGAAAGATCAAATAGAAGCAAAAAATCATGCCGATACACTTATCTATACTGCAGAAAAATCTCTACACGAAGCTGGTGATAAAGTAAGTAAAGAAGATAAAAAACCAGTTGAAGATGCCATCGCAGCACTAAAAGAAAAGATAGATACTGACGATGTTGAAGAACTGAAAAAATTAAGCGATGATCTAAACGAAAAGCTTATGAAGATTGGTGAGCAAATGTACAAAGATCAAAGCGCAGAAAATAGCGAAGAAAAAACTGAAGAAAAAGCCGAAGAAGCAGAAACAAAGAGTGACGCTAAACAAGAAAAAGCAAAAGAAGATGATGCCGAAGAAGGCGAAGTAGTTGACGATAAAAAGTAACAAACTTTCTCTACTGAGAAATGTGTAAAAGGTGTGAGATAATAACACAATGAATTCAGCCAGCCCAGCTAGCATATTTATCGATGGTGAAAACCTACTTTACGGATTACTATCGGTATTAATACCAGAAAAGCTCGTTCCCGAACGAGCTGATTTGGTTAAATTTGATCTTATCTCACTCTTTCTCGAAGCAGTAAAAGATAATACCAAGCCAATAAATATTTATTACTATGGTACTAAGCCACATGTAGTAAAAGATATGGGCGAAGAAGCTCTTGAAGCTTCTACAAAGATGGTAGAGCATAAACAGGCTTGGGGCGAATGGCTTGATAAACAAAAAATTCTCTATATCACTGCTGGCAACCTTCGCGCTCGCCAAAAGAAAGATGGAGTAGTTTTTCAAGAAAAAGGCGTTGATGTGCGTATTGCAGTCGATATGGTAAAACTCGCGTATGAGTCAGATAAAATGCATTTTGTAGTAGCAAGTAGTGATAGCGATATTATTCCTGCACTGCGTGTAGTAAAAGAAAAAGGACACCAGATAACATATGTTGCTATGGCCGGCAGTACCAACAGAGCAATTTCTGCGAATGTTGATAGAACAGTTACGTTTAATCGTCAAAACATTATTAATAACTTTCAGAGTGTAAATAAGTAATGGCAGAAAAACGTGATTATTATCAAGTATTAGGAGTTAGCCGAGATGCGAGTGCTGATGAGATAAAAAAAGCTTTTCGTAAAAAAGCTATTGAATTGCATCCCGATAAAGACAGTGGCGATGAAGAAAAGTTTAAAGAAGCTAACGAAGCATACGAAGTTTTAAGCAACGAACAAAAGAAATCAGCCTATGACCAGTTTGGACATGCCGCTGGAGCTGATCAAGCAGGAGGAGGCAATCCATATGGTGCTGCAGGCGGTAATCCATTTGCGGGGGGATTTGGAGGAGCAGAGGGTTTTGATGGAATGGAATTTAACTTTGGCGGTGGTAATTTAAATGATATTTTTGATATGTTTTTTACGGGCGGACGAAACCGAACGCGAGATGTAGAAATAAGTATTACGATTGAATTTGAAGAAGCAGTAAAAGGAACTACAAAAACAATTAGTCTTCGCGTAGCAGATAGTAAAAATGGTGGTCGTAAGAACGAAGAAGTAAAAATAAAAATTCCTGCCGGTATTGATGATGGTCAAAGTATTAAAATGAGTGGAAAGGGTGAAATAAATCAGAACGGTGATAGAGGAGATTTATATATTCATGTTCGAGTACGCCCAAGTAGTGAATTTCGACGTGAAGGGGCAAATATTATTACCGAACTTAACGTTGATTTTGCAGATGCTGCACTTGGTGGAGAATCTGAAGTAAAAACTCTCGAGGGAAAAACCACTATTAAGATTCCGGCCGGAACTCAACCAGGTAAAATCTTAAAAATGAGTGGCAAAGGTATGCCGTTGCTTGGTACAAACAGACGAGGCGACCATTTAATTGTAGTTAATATAATAATTCCCAAAAAACTCAGCTCTAAACAGCGGCAAGCACTAGAAGAATATCGTAAAGCTGGTGGTCGAAAATTCTGGTAGTTTCTTTCGCTAAGTAGTATAAGAATTACTTGCTGCTTATCTGGTAACAAGCTATACTTAGCATAAGATGTTTCATATACCAAATCTTACATTTAACCTCCTTTTATTTGGACTTTCTGGCTTACTTGCAGCGCTTGGTTTTATGTTTGGTGAAAACCGAATTAAAGTTATTAGCTACGCTGCATTTATTGCACTTTTTATCTTGCAAATAGTACCAAATAACTTTTTTGATAGTTTAGGAAATAGTATTCATATCGATTTAGCTTCACCTAAAGTCGCCTTTGTGGCAATTGTATGTGCTGTTTTCTTCTTGGGTGCGCTGATCAATCAAAAGAAAGCGAAATTTAAAATGCGAGCCATACCACTTGGGGTGTTAACAGCGGTATTTATTGTGGCATTTTCGATTAATCTTTTTCCAAGCAACCAGGCAAATGATTTGTTAACCAATTATAATTTAGCTGCTATGGTGAGTAATGTTCGTTTGCCACTTATGTTGGCACTGGCAATTTGGTTGGCTGTAATACAGTTCTTGCCAGAAAAATCTGATAAAGACGACAAAAAATGAGCGAACGTAAACTTGCAATGTACCCCGAACGGCCCAGTGAAATGGCCGAAAGCTACATAAGAGCAATAGAAGTATTTCACAGTCCTCCAGAATTTATTTTAAACCCAGAAGAGAAGGCTGATGTTCAGGCTTTTGAACAAGCATTATGTAAGGGAGAATTTCCGAAAGGTTTTGAGTTTCTCGGCACACGAACTGAACTGCCTCCAAAAAATATTGCAGAAATAGTAGCACAAAAAGTAGGATTAAATACTTTTTGTGTTGATTGGTATCTAAAAACACCAGACGGTAACCAGACACTACAAAGGCTTGGATATGAAGGTAATCTTACCGATAAAATTCAAATTAAATCTTTTCTTGCCAGAACTATACCACGTGTTAAGAGCGAAGGAATGAACACTCAACGAGGAGAATCTAGAAACTGGGCTGAATCTGAACTTATTACAATTCTTAAAAATGATTTGGAACATGGTGAATCTGAAACTGAAGACCCAGAATTTTTAACACTTGTAGAAAGCCCACAAGCAGTTATTGATAAAATTGCCAATGCAAGAAAATTGAAAAACTACTATAAAAACATCGAGTCAGTTCTGCAACACGAACAGAAGAATCGCGTAACCGATGCAAAATTAGTTTTTTTAACCATGCATCGAGAAAGAGTTAATGATCAGATAGCTAATCTTTATCGACAGGCTATACCACTACTTAATCAGTATCGGTTAGCACCAGAAATATTAACTTCTGAGCAAATAGATGCTTTAACTGATTCTTTTCCGGTATTAAAATCTGCCGACACAACAGATATGGAAAAAATGGCACGACTATTTAGTATGATTGATAAATTTATAACAGGAATAGACGCTGAAAACGGCTTCGGCCAGATATCTGCAGAAATTGAAAGGTTAGAAATTGCATTAAGAGATGAACCAAAAAATAGTGAAACTCATCAGCATAGCTTAGACGCTGAGAGACTTGCAGATCATCACGTTGATTCAGAAGAAATGAAAAAATTTGTTCAGAAAGCATTGGCTGAATATGATCTATTAAGCAGCGAAGAAAAATATAGCGTAAAAGACAAAGGCAGACCACCAGATAAATTATGGAGAGCAGTAATAAGTAAGGTGCAAAAAAGCTTTTCAGTTAACTCAGCAAAAGGGGTAGTTTGGATACCAATATCATTTGATCGTACACTTAATCAAAAAAAGCCAACTGGGGTATTGCCTTTGCTCGACCACGAACTTACGCATGTATTACAGCATGAGAATGCTGCTAAGTTAAGAATTGGTTTAATGCAAGTTGATCGAGGAGCCCGGGGAAGTTTATGGTTTGAGACCGGTGCAACCAGAAATGAAACAGAGGCTTATGCTAAATACTTTGGTATAGAAAGAGGAACAAACTTTAATTACTTGAAAGCCATGCAAAAACAGCTAGCTGGAGGTAGTATTTCTGAATGTGCCAAAATGTTCTATGAAAGTTTACTCAGTTCGGGTGATGTAACAGACAAAGAAAAAGCAATAGAAACAGCCGTAAATAGAACATTACGCTTGTTTCGAAATGGTACAGAGTGGAGTCAAGGAACAGGTTATTTAACAAACACTGAACCACTTGAATATGCCGAACAGCAAATTTTAGATCGAAATATGCCAGAAGATCTACGTTGGCTGTATTTCGTTGGTCGTGCCAATTTTCACACTCTAGCAGAGCTGCATAGAATTGGCTGGTTAAATCGAGAAGAAATCTTTATTCCAGAACGTATGCCGGCCGAAATTGCTCTCGAAGAGCTTGTTGCTAACGAAGCATAAAACTATTTACAAATAGGTACTTTTATTGGTATAATATGCAAATTACTAGGCAGGAGAAAATCAATGCCAAAAACTGTTAATGCCCTCGTTTTTTATAGTTTTGCTACTCACAAAACCGGTTATATTAACCGGCTTTTTAGCGAACTTGAAAAAAATGCTTCTGCACACAACTTAGCTCTTTCGCGCGGTTCTTTAAAAGATCTACATGTATCTATTGCTAATAATATTTTGAAGGTTACAGAGTCTCTTACGAATAAAGATTTATGCGAATTTGATGTGGTGTATTTTGAATTATGGCAAAAATCTCCCCAACAGGCTTTGGCCGTAGCTCAGTATACGCAAGAAAATAATATCCCTTTCTTTAGTGAAGAACTTGCGTGTTTTCCAGCTATTAGCAAACTAGGTGAATATGCGGTATTAGCTGGCAATAATCTCCCGCTCGTGGATAGTTATTTTACTTCCAACAAAGAGATAAAAAAATTAGCAGAAAGCAATAAGTTACCATTTACATTCCCATTTATTGTAAAAGATATTGAGGCATATGGAGGGAATAATAATTTTCTCATTAAGAATGAAAAAGAGTTACTGACAATACTAGAAGAAAATAAGAATTGTAGTTTTGTATTGCAGCCATTTATTCCTAACGATGGAGATTACCGCTTATTAATTTTAGGAGGCGAAGTAAAGCTTGTTATTCATCGTCAGAGAATCAAAAACACAAGCCATTTAAATAATACTTCTCAAGGTGCAGAAGGAAAGATAATAGATATTCATACATTACCAAAAAATGTTATTACCGATGCACTCAAGGCAGCTAAATTACTTAACCGATCTAGCTTTGCTGGAGTTGATGTTATTATCAATAGCGAAACAAATCAGCACTATATTTTAGAAGTTAATCAGACTCCGCAAATTGAAGAAGGCGCTGAGGTAGAAAACAAAGTTAATGCAATGCTTGGTTACATTCAAGAACGTGGCAGTAAAATGGAGCGAGAAAATGCGTAAACCTAAAATTCTCTTTGTCTTTTCTAAAGAAAGAGCAGAAAACGTTACAACCTTTGGTGGCTTTGAAAAACGTTTACGGCGGTTTGGCGGGCTAGAATATGCAGAGTCTGATCATCTTGCCTTAGAAAATCTATCTTACGAAATTAGTAATAACCATTCAGTAGTCACCGATCTTCGTACTAACGAAGAAGTAAAAGGTTATGGGTTTGTTTACTTTAAAGATTGGCTCAGTTTGCCCGAAAGAGCTGCAGCTTTCGCATATCATCTGCAAGCTAAAGGAGTACCGTTTATTGATGCTGTAGTAATACAAAAAGGAAGTGATTATCACAAATTACTACAGACATATAAACTGGTTGCTGCCGGTTTACCTATTATTCCTACACGATTCATACCTACAGAGAATATCATTGACCAAGTTACTAAGCACGGAATAAAATTTCCCTTTATTTTAAAAGATGCATTTGGACAAAAGGGCCAAAACAATTATCTTATTGAATCAGCCGGACAGCTTAAGCGTATTGTGTCGCAAAACAAAGATGTACAGTTTGTTATACAAGAATATATTAAGAATGATTTTGATTATCGAGTTCAGGTGTATGGGTATAAGGCAGGTCTTGTTATTAAACGCTCAAAACAAAGTAATACACATCTAAACAATACATCTGCTGGGGGTACAGCTGAATTAGTAAAACTCAGTGACATGGATGAAAATCTGTTACAACTTGCCGAAGATGCCGCTGCAGCAATGAACCTACAGGTTTGTGGAGTAGACATATTAGTTGATAAAACAACCAATGAAGCATATGTTTTAGAGGTAAATCAAGGTTCGCAGATTGTAACGGGTGCTTTTATAGAAAAAAACATCCCTTCTTTTGATAGTTATCTTAAAAAGACTATTTCAAAACGTTTAAAGATAAAAGCTGCAGAAAAAGAATTACTTATAAAACCTATTATTGGTCGACATACTTTTGTTAGTCTACCGGGATTAAACTTACAAAACATTATTGCCAAAGTAGATACCGGGGCATATAGTTGCTCATTACATGCTGAAAACATTAAGGTGGTAAGAAAAAATGGCAAAAAAATGCTTCGCTTTGATGTTCCTGTTTTAGAGAAAGGGAGACATTTTACCGGTGAAAATCAGACGTGTTATGTAGAAAAATATGAGATAATAGAAATACGAAGCTCGAATGGCATTCAAAATAGATACCGTATCGAAACTGCAGTAGAAATTTTTGGCAAGAAGTATTTTACCAAGCTAACACTTTCAAACCGCGGTAGCTTAAAAAATCCAATGCTTATTGGTCGGCGTTTGCTTCGCAGTAATTTTTTGGTTAATGTAGAACTATCACAAAGGGATATAGATTAAATGAAAATTGTAGTTTTATCGCGAGGTGCAGCTAATTATTCAACACGACGTTTAGTAGAAGCAGCTATCGCCCGAGGTCATAATGCTAAAGTAGTGAATCACGCGAATTGCTACGTTGACATTGAACGAAACAAGCCAGCCGTTTTATATAATGGTAAGGTAATTGAAAATGTTGATATTATTATTCCACGTATTGGACAGTCAATTACCAGCTATGGTTCGGCTGTTGTGCGTCAGTTTGAAATGATGCGAGTATATACTCCTGTTAGTTCTCTTGCACTCGTACGTAGCAGGGATAAACTTCGGAGTATGCAGCTCCTAGCTCGATCTGGTGTGGGTATCCCAAAAACAGTTTTTGCTCGCCAAGCCAAAGAAACCGATGAATTAATCGAAAAATCTGGCGGTGCGCCAGTGGTTATAAAACTTCTCGAAGGTACACATGGTATTGGTGTAGTATTAGCCGAAACTCGCAAGGCAGCTAAATCGGTAATTGAAGCCTTCTATGGATTAGGTGCTAACATTTTAATACAAGAATTTATTGAAGAAGCACATGGTGCAGATATTCGAGTTATTGTGGTTGGTGAGCGTGTGGTTGGTGCAATGATGCGCAAAGGTCCAGAAGATGAATTTCGCTCTAATCTACATCGTGGTGGAGAATCACTTCCGGTTGAGCTAACAAAGAAAGAAGCAAATATTGCAATTAAGGCTGCTCGTACCCTTGGCTTACCTATCGCTGGCGTAGATCTTATTCGCTCTAAGCGAGGGCCTTTGGTTTTAGAAGTTAATTCTAGCCCAGGTCTTGGCGGTATAGAAAAACAAACCGGAGAAGACATAGCTGGTGAAATTATTGATTATGTAGTTTCGAAAGCATCTGGCAAGCGTCGTAAAGATCGTATTGGTGCATAAGGATTGATTTTTGCCTCAAAATCAGGTTAAATATATAGGTATTTCCCTCAATCTTAATTTTATCGTTAGTTGGACACGGGTCCGTAGCTCAGTTGGTTAGAGCACCTGCCTTTTAAGCAGGGTGTCGTGAGTTCGAGTCTCACCGGACCCACCAAA
>JAHFOQ010000011.1:13551-20099 GCA_023261595.1 bacterium
TAGGTATTTCCCTCAATCTTAATTTTATCGTTAGTTGGACACGGGTCCGTAGCTCAGTTGGTTAGAGCACCTGCCTTTTAAGCAGGGTGTCGTGAGTTCGAGTCTCACCGGACCCACCAAATAAAATACTCCACTTGTTGGAGTTTTTTATTGCTTATGCTTGAAACCAAAAAGCTCAAGCTCATAGCATAGTGTTATGCGAAGAAATGTTCAAATTATATTATTTGCATTAAGTTTTATGCTCGGAGTTATTTTAGCAGCCAACTATAACTTTAGGTTCTCTTGGCTCATAGTTATCACAGCAATAGTAATATTACTTTTAACTTATTTTTATACATCAAAACTTGGTTACATTATGATTATTGTGGCCGCAATACTCTTCGGTATCACAAGATATGAATTTTGGTATACTCACCAAACTACCTCGGTTAACGTACTCGCTGATCAAAAAGTAGTAATTACTGGAGAAATAAAAGGTGAACCAAGCTGGGATCAGTATCATATGTATGTATTCTACATTGATACGGTTCAATCTAATAATACTCAATACTCTGGTTTAATACGGGTAAAGAGCACAACAGGTATAGCTCGAGAAGGGCAGTCAGTTCAAGTATCAGGCAAAGCCAAAGAAAGCCTTGGTAAAGCGAGTATATTAATAAGCTATGCAGATGTAAAAGTACTCAATTATTCTCAGCCATTCATTATTAGAACAAAAGAAACTTTTCTTAAGGGACTACAGAATACACTGAGTAAAAATTCAGCTGCATTCATTGCCGGTACCTTAATTGGCTCAAGGTCTTCACTTCCCAAGTCGCTACAAGATTTGTTGTCTAACGTTGGGCTTTCGCATGTCATTGCGGTATCTGGATATAATTTGACTATTTTAGTCGCGTTATTATCATCTGTGTTTGGTAAGAAATGGCGCTGGGGAGGCTTGGTTGTTTCCCTTTGGGTAATTTTAGGGTTTGTTATGGTTTCTGGAGCGAATGCAGCAATTGTAAGGGCTGGAATTATGAGCATGGTGTTTTTAATAGCTAGGTTTTATGGTAAGAGAGTAAATCTTATAGTTTGTATGGCATTAACTGGTGTAATGATGGTTGCCATAAATCCAGCAAATTTACTCAGTGATATTGGCTGGCAACTTTCATTTGCATCATTGTTTGGTATAGCTACTCTGGGGCCAAAATTTGAACAGATTTTACCTACGCGACCAAGTTGGTTAAATGAAGTACTTTCTGTAACACTGTCGGCCCAGTTAGCTACAGCTGGAATTATTGCATATAATTTTGGCTCCTTAAGTTTAATAGCGCCATTGGCAAATTGTATTGTTATGCCAACAATTCCAGTCATAATGGCATATGGTACCTTTGTAGCTTTTCTTGGAGTAATTATACCGAGCATTGGTGGTATTATTGCACGACCATTAGATATGTTAGTATCAGTGATATTTGATTTCCTTAGATATTTGCAACATTTCTCGTGGGCAAGTATACATTTATCTAACTTCAGTACCACTGCAGTCATTTTATATTATTCGGTTTTGCTTTTGTGGATATTGCTAGCTCGTAATGCAGGTCCAAAAAATTTAAAAACAGATACAGATCATGTTACAATAACCAATATTATTGACTCAGTAGATCAAGCAACGTTTTCAAAAAAAGGAGCACGAAATGTCAGGCCACAGTAAATGGGCAAGTATAAAACATAAAAAAGGCGCAGCCGATGCAAAGCGTGGAAAAATATTTACAAAACTTGGTAATGAAATAGCAGTAGCAGCCCGCGAAGGTGCTGACCCTACAATGAACTTTAAGTTACGCTTAGCTGTTGCGAAAGCAAAGCAAGCAAATATGCCGGCCGGCAATATTGAACGTTCTATAGCACGTGGAGCTGGTACCGGAGAAGGTGCTGCTTTAGAAGAACTTACATATGAAGGTTATGGTCCAGCGGGAGTGGCTATAATGGCAAAAGCATTAACAGATAATCGTAATCGGACTGCTTCAGATGTAAAGTCATCATTTTCAAAGTTTGGTGGAAATCTAGGAGGACCAGGCTCGGTTGCGTATATGTTCGACCAAAAAGGCATAATACTAGCAAAGTCAGGAGCAGATAAGGACGATCTAGCACTCAAGGCAATCGAGCTTGGTGCTGACGACATTGATGATAGTGGCGAACAAGTGATTATCTATACGGCTCCTGGAGAGCTAGAAAAAATTCGTGATGAACTTGGTGAAGATAATGTTGAAAGCGCAGAAGTAAAGCTTATTCCAAATCAATCAGTGCTGGTTGAAGACGAACAAAAAGCACGAACAATTATGCGTCTTATGGAAGCACTTGATGATCTTGATGATGTAGTTGAAGTAACTTCAAACTTTGATATACCTGAAGAAATTTTAGAAAAGTTAGAGTAAATGAGAATTCTTGGTATTGATCCAGGTACTGCCACTACTGGCTTTGGTGTAATTACGAAAAATAAGGGAGTATTAACAGCAGTTGATTATGGTGTAATTAGTACAAGTAAAAACTTAGACATGCATTTGCGTCTGAATATAATATTTCAAGACATAACTGAACTGATTAATTATCATAAGCCAGATATTATTGCGGTTGAAAAACTTTTCTTTGTAAAAAATATCACCACTGGAATTTCTGTTGGTCAAGCTCGGGGAGTAGTGCTATTAACTGCAGCACAAGCTAATCTTACATTGATTGAATTTACTCCACTACAAGTTAAACAGGCTGTGACGGGATATGGACAGGCCAGCAAAAAACAGATTCAAGAAATGGTTACTAAAATACTAAAACTACCAAGTTTACCTCAGCCTGATGATGCCGCCGATGCTTTAGCTATAGCGATTTGTGCTAGTTCACAACGCTTCAAAAAATAACTATATAGTTACAGAAATATTGGTGTTACAATAAAGTCGCTTACTTCAAAATAAGGGGGAGAAGTGGGAGAACTTTATACAAAAGCAGAAGCATTTGCACGTAAACATCATGGTGATAAAGTTGGAAAGAATGGCAGATTGTTTATTGAGCATCCTCTTGCAGTTGCTGCTCGGTTTGACGATGAGATTACAAAAGTAGCCGCCGTATTACATGATATAGTCGAAAAGACCGATGTAACACTTGATGAAATACAGACAATATTCGGTGAAGAAGTAGCAAGCTTGGTAGATAATCTTACGGTTCGCATGGGCGAATCAAAAGAAGAGGCATTGTTACGCTCTTTGTTGGATACTCGTTCTGCAGCAATAAGAATTTCTGATGCCTTAAATAATGCTGATGTACGGCGATGGCAAGAAAATATGGAAAACCTTGATCCAGTATTCGTTGGAAGCTTTATCGATAAGATAGAGTTGATTTTACGCCAAATGAGTATTTTTGGAACAATGGTTATTCATATGAGAAATGAAGATGTTTCAGCCGGTAAAGAAGAAGATCATACACATACAAATATAAAATTGAATAATACAGCAGTATTGTTAGGCCCAGAACTCAACTCGAAACGTCTTACTGCGCTCGAAAACATTGCACGAGCACAAAAACCACCTCCCGATGTAGTGGTAAATTGACAGCTAGTTACCTAGCTGTTTTTAATTTAGGTTGTACTTAACTTTGCTGTATAATACAGATATGATTGCGAAAATAAGTGGAACAGTGTGCGATAAACTAAACACCAGTGTTATTGTCGATGTAACACAAGTGGGCTATGAAGTATTTTTAACTCCACGTAGTTTTGATGCTGTAATGGTAGCCGATGAAATTGTATTTTATATTGCCGAACAAATAAAAGAAGATGAACATACTTTGTATGGTTTTGAGAGCTTAGCTGAGAGAAATATGTATTATCAGTTAAATTCAGTGAGCGGTGTAGGCCCTAAAGCGGCTATGGCAATACTTTCTCATAACGAAGTTAATGATATTCAAAGTGCAATTATGGCAGATAATATTACCGTATTTAGTAATGTTTCAGGAATAGGTAAAAAAACAGCTCAACGAATTATTTTAGAGTTGAAAGGTAAACTGGTATCATTACCTGAGAAAAAAACCAATCCAGAAGATCCTGCTTATCTTGCGCTACTTAGTTTAGGATACTCTGCTAAAGATGCCGCTAGTGCACTCGAAGAAGTTGATAGTAGTCTACAGACAAATGAACGAGTAAAACAAGCACTAAAAGGTAGGGTAAAATGATTGAGAGACAAGAAGAACCAGAACAAATTGAGGAATTAGCAGAAGAACAGGCGTTCGAAGATGTGCTACGACCTCAAAAGTTTGAAGATTATATTGGCCAGCAACAATTAAAAAAGACCCTTCAGTTGGCAATGAGTGCGGCGAAAGGTCGACAAGAACCAGTTGATCATGTTTTACTTTATGGCCCACCCGGTTTGGGTAAAACTACCTTAGCCCACGTTATTGCAAATGAAATGGGCCGAACGATAAAAGTTACGAGCGGTCCAGCTATAGAACGAGCCGGAGATTTGGCATCGCTCTTAACGAATTTAGAAGAAGGTGACATTTTATTTATCGACGAAATACACCGCTTGCCACGTAGTGTAGAAGAGATCCTTTATCCAGCGATGGAAGATTATGTGATAGACATTATGCTCGGTAAAGGTCCTTCTGCTCAGAGTCTACGACTAGATTTACCAAAGTTTACAATGGTCGGGGCCACCACTCGTTTCGGCGCACTAGGAGGTCCTTTGCGAGATCGATTTGGATTAATTGGAAAACTTGAATATTATTCACCAGAAGAAATTTCTCAAATTCTTACTCGCACTGCTAAAATTCTTGATATTGAAATATCCCAGGCTGCGGTAAATGAAATGGCAAAACGAACACGATTAACCCCTCGTATCGCGAATCGCTTAATGAAACGGGTAAGGGATTGGGCACAAGTGCATGGTAATGGCACAATAGACGCAACTGCACTCGAAGAAACTCTTAAACTTCTTGATATTGATGAACATGGGCTCGAAGCAGCTGACAGAAAAATACTCCAGCTTATTATTGATAACTATGCCGGTGGGCCGGTAGGAATTGGTACAATTGCCGCTGCAAGCGGAGAAGAAAAACAAACTATAGAAGATGTTTACGAACCCTATTTAATGCAGATTGGTATGTTAGCCCGTACCCACCAGGGTCGTAAGGTTACCGACAAAGCTTACTTACATCTTGGTGTAAAGCCACCAAATAATTCTAGCCAGAGCAGTCTTTTGTAAATAATTATGATATACTAACCCAAAATACTATGGAACAAAAAAAATCACAATCTATCATGTATCCGGGCCAACCAACTGATGAAATAACTCAGAGAGTAGTCTATAAGCATATTATTTCAATTATGCCATTTATGTTTGTAGTCTTAGTGATGGGTATTGTTGGTATAATAGCTGCCTATTATCTCCAAGCAAATCCAGAAGTCACAACCTATATTCCAGAAATATTTATTAGTCTAGGCTCGTTATTATATATGATTGTCCTGATATTTTTATTTGTTGGGGTGTTGTGGATATGGCGACGTAATAAAGTGGTGATTACAAATGAACATATTGTTGATGTTGATCAGTTGGGTTTATTTAATAGAAGGGTATCTACTTTGCGTTTAGGTGAGATACAAGATTTGTCTGCAGATGTACACGGTCCAACACAGACGATATTTCAATATGGCACACTTCACATTCAAACTGCAGGAGAAAGAGAAAACTTTGCTTTTGACTATGTTCCTCATCCGTATGAACTCGAACATTATATCTTAGAAATTCGTCAGAACTTCCACGAAGAAAACGTATAACCCTATTTATTCAAGACCAAGAATAGCAAGACCAATTGCCGTAGCAAACATCGGAGCTACTTTACGTGGTAAGGGTTTAAGTGGATATTTTCCAATTCTTTGCCAGGGATTGCCGACGGTAACTGGTATCTTAAACTCAATTTGCAAATAATCTGCAATTCCCGGAATACTGGCACCCCCTCCATAAAGAATGATATTATCTGGATTAACATAATCTATTATGTGATGTAGGGTTTTTATAAATTCAGCCATTATATCTTTGCTAACTTCTATAATTTTTATTCTTACAGAGCTGGGAAGAAATCCAAAGTTAAAAAGTAATTCTTTGGCTTGATCAAATGTAAGATTAAGTACCTGTGAAAGATTATCTATAAAGTGGTGAGTGCCAAATTCAACGTTTTCGGCCGAAATGAGATATGAATTATATATCCCGATGGTCGTCGAATAAGCGCCTAAGCCAACAAATAGAGTTTGACGAGAGGCTGTATTGATTGATCGAATGGCAGCAGTAATTTCATGATCGGTTTGAATAACTAAACCATGCGCATTGAGAGTATCGAAATGTGGCTGGAATATATTTTGAGCCGTTGCTATAGAAACTGAATTTGATTCGTTGTATTTGTGAGTATTTATAAGTAGATCTTCTATTGTTGTGCCGAGTTTTTTATTTGCCTGCTGCACAAACATATCCGAGGGAACATTATGTTGTATGTATGTATGTCGTGAAGGAAGAGAAACCACAAATTCTCGATCGATA
>JAHFOQ010000012.1 GCA_023261595.1 bacterium
TCATGTGAAAAAAAGCGGTGCAACACCTAAAACTCTTGGAGAATTTCGCACAGAAGGTGAAACTGAAATACCAAAAGTAGGTGATAATATTACTGCCGAAGTTTTCTCTGTTGGAGACACAATAACCGTAAGTGGTGTTTCTAAAGGAAAAGGCTTCGCCGGGACAATTAAGCGACATAATTTTGCTCGTGGACCAAAAACACACGGTAGTCACAATTATCGTGCACCAGGTTCAATTGGTGCCGGTTACCCGCAACACGTATTTAAGGGCCAAAAAATGGCAGGACATATGGGCAATGCTCAAGTTACGACGAAAAATTTGACCGTAGCGCATGTGGATGCAAAGAATAATATTATTGGTATTAAAGGTGCAATTCCTGGTCCAAAAAAATCAATTGTACGAATATGGGGGATCGCATAATGAAAGCTGTTACTTTCTCGAAGACTGGCGCAAGGTCTGTCGAAACTCAGCTACCAAAAGCAGTTTTTGAAGTTGAAGTAAGTGACGCCACCTTGCAACAAGCTGTTGTACGAGCAAATTCGAATCTACGTCATGCACAAGCCAAAACTCTTACCAGAGCCGAAGTTCGTGGTGGTGGTCGTAAGCCTTGGCGACAAAAAGGTACTGGTCGTGCCCGATTTGGATCGACACGTGTACCTATTTGGCGTAGTGGTGGTGTTGCTCATGGTCCACACGGTGAACAAAACTACACCAAAGAAATGCCAAAAAATATGGTACGTGCAAGTATTCGAATGGCACTTACGACTCAATCAAGTAATGTAGTGGTTATCGAAAAATTTGAAGTAAAAGAAGCAAAAACTCGTCTGGCTATCGACTTAATCGAAAAAATGAATGCTCAAGGGAATGTAATTATCATTAGTTCTGCCCTTAGCGAATATACTCTACTTGCTCTAGCTAACGTACCAGGTGTAATTGCTATTCGACCAAATCAATTGCGTGCCTATGACATTATGATTGCTGATACCATTATTGTTGAAAAAACAGCACTAGAAGAACTAGAAAAACAGTATGGTAAGGTGCAGAAAAAGCCTGTTACTACGAAAGGTAGCAAATGAAAACCGTAGGACTTCGACCAATTATTAGTGAAAAAAGCATGAATATGGCAGCTACTGGTATATATATGTTTGAAGCTAACAAAGCTGCCAATAAGATGGAAATTGCAAATGAAGTAGCTAAACTTTTTAAAGTAAATGTAGTTACTGTACGAACAAGTATTTTAAAAGGTAAGGTAAAACGATTTAAGGGTACTGTTGGTACACGTAACGATAGTAAACGTGCATTTGTACAGCTTAAAGAAGGTCAAAAAATTACTATCTTTGATGCTGAGGAGAAAAAATAATGGCAACTCGAACGGTTAAACCAAATACTGGCGCACGTCGTAATATGAGTTTTGCTGATTTTTCTAAGTTAACTCGAAAAAAACCTGAAAAATCTCTTCTTGTTAGCAAAAAGCAAAAAGCCGGGCGAAATAATACGGGTAAAATTACAATTCGTCATCGTGGTGGTGGAGCAAAGAAACACCTTCGTCTCGTTGATTTTCGACTTGATACTGTAGAAGATGCAAAAATTGTTGCTTTTGAATATGATCCAAACAGAAGTGCACGTCTTGCTCTTTTGCAACTCAACGATAATACAAAGGCTTACATTTTAGCCACAACGGGCATGAAAATTGGCCAAACTATTAGCGCCGGCAAAGAAGTAGAAATTCGTTCTGGTAATCGATTAAAACTACGTGATATTCCACTTGGTTCGACAATTTGTAATGTAGAGTTACAAGCTGGCAGTGGTGCACAATTAGCTCGTAGCGCTGGAGCAAAAGCTCAACTAGCTGCTAAGGAAGGCGAGTTTGTACAGGTTAAACTTCCTTCAGGTGAAGTACGCTATATTCATCAAGATTGCCATGCAACTATTGGCCAAATTGGTAATCTCGATCATCAAAATATCAAAATTGGTAGCGCTGGACGACGCCGACATATGGGATGGCGACCTGCCGTTCGTGGTAAAGCCATGAACCCGGTTGATCACCCTCACGGAGGTGGTGAAGGTGGTAGTCCAATTGGTTTGAAAAATCCAAAAACCCCTTGGGGTAAACCAGCATTGGGCCTAAAAACTCGACGCCGTAAATATTCTAATTCAATGATCGTCAAGGGACGAAAGAGAGGTAAGCGATGAGCCGTAGTACAAAAAAAGGACCTTTTGTAGATGCAAAGTTACTTAAAAAAGTAATTGCGCTTGCTCCAGAAGACAAAACTATTATTAAGACATGGGCTCGTGCGAGTTCTATTAGCCCTGAGATGGTAGGTAAGACTATTGCTGTGCATAATGGCAAAACTCACGTACCAGTCTTTATTACTGAAAATATGGTAGGACATAAACTGGGTGAATTTTCACTAACCCGTAAATTTAGAGGCCATAGCGGTAAATTGGCGAAAGCTGAAGAGGGAGGCAAGTAATGAACGTTTCTGCTAAAGCTCGAAACTTGAGTATTTCTGCTCAAAAATTACGTCTCAGTGCTGATCTTGTTCGTGGTAAAAAAGCCTCAATCGCTCTCGAGCAACTTCGCTTCATGCCACAAAAAAGTGCCACTATGGTGTATGATGCAATTTCTTCGGCTATGGCAAATGGTACGCATAATTATCAGTTAAACACTGATAGCTTGATTATTTCTGAAATCCGTGTTGATAGTGGAAGTAAAGTGAAGCGTTTTCGACCACGTAGTCGCGGTATGGCAAATGCAATTGTGCATCCAAGTGCGCATCTTACTGTTGTACTTGCCGAAGCACAAAAACCTGCAAAAGAAGTAACTAAGCCTAAGGAGACCAAGTAATGGGTCAAAAAGTTAATCCAATTAGTATGCGACTCAGTACTCGTCGCAATTGGCAAAGTAAATGGTACGCCGAAAAAGACTTTCGTTCGCAGCTTAATGAAGATATGCAAATTCGTGAAACTATCGCGGGCCTACTTGGCTTTCGTGCAGGAGTTGCAAGTATTGAAATTGAACGTTCAACTGGTCAAATTACCGTTATTATTAATACCAGCAAACCAGGCGTTGTAATTGGTCGAAGTGGTAGTGGAGCTGAAGCTATTAAGGCTGCCCTAAAGAAACTTACTGGTACCGATGTCAAATTAAACATCGAAGAAGTAAAAAACCCAGAAGCTGTTGCTCAGTTAGTAGCAGAAAATGTTGCAAGTCAGCTAGAACGACGTATGGCTTTTCGTCGTGTAATTAAAGGTGCAGTAGACGCAGCAGTTAAATCTGGTACACTTGGCGCAAAGGTAAGTGTTTCAGGTCGATTAAATGGTGCTGAAATGGCTCGTAGAGAAACTGCAGTGCAGGGAAGTATTCCTCTTCATACCATTAAGGCAGATATAGAATATGGTACCGCTCGAGCTCAGACTACATATGGTGTTATTGGTGTAAAAGTATGGATATATAAAGGATAAATGCGATGTTAATGCCAAGAAAAACCAAGTATAGAAAAGCCCAAAAGGGAACAAACAAAGGCCTTGCAAATAGAGGAGCCAACATTGACTTTGGACGATACGGTCTAAAGAGCCTTGATAATGAACGAATTACTTCTCGTCAGATAGAAGCAGCTCGTCGTGCAATGACCCGTCACGTTAAACGTGGTGGTAAAATCTGGATCCGAATCTTTCCAGATGTTCCTGTTACACGTAAGCCCGCTGAAGTTCGCATGGGTTCAGGAAAAGGTGCACTTGATCATTATGTTGCTCGTGTGCAAGCCGGAAAGATCCTTTTCGAAATGGATGGAGTAGATGAATCAACCGCAAAAGAAGCAATGCGTTTGGCAGCTATGAAGCTACCTGTAAAAACTAAATTTATGGTGAAGGCCTACTCAGGAGAAACTCATGAAGGCTAAAGAATTACACAATAAATCACAAAAAGAGTTACAAAAAGACTTAGCTGATCTACGCGAAACCTACGCTAAGACGTTAATTGATATGAGAACTAAAGAAGTTAAAAATGTAAAAACTCTACACGGCATTAAAAAGAATATTGCCAGAGTATTAACGGTACTCAAAGAGCAAGAATTGCAAGGAGACAAGAAATGAATCGCATATTAACTGGTACAGTTGTATCAGACAAAATGGATAAGACGGTAGTCGTACAGGTTGTGCGAAGTAAAACGCATCCAATTTATAAGAAGCGTTACTCGGTTACAACCAAGTTTAAGGCACACGATGAAAAGAATACCACCAAAGTTGGAGATACCGTTGAAATTACCGAAACTCGACCAATGAGTCGAGATAAGCACTTTACCGTAAGTAAAGTTCTAAGTAAGGCAGGAGCAATAAAATGATACAGGCTGAAACCCGATTACGAGTAGCAGACAATACAGGAGCAAAAGAGATTGCTTGTATTAAAGTACTCGGCGGTAGTCGCCGACGTTATGCCAGAGTAGGTGATATTATCGTAGCTTCTGTAAAAACAGCTACCCCAACCGGTACTGTTAAGAAAAAAGAAGTCGTACAAGCAGTTGTGGTTCGCACAAAGAAACAAATTGTACGACGAGATGGTAGTGTAATTCGTTTTGATGAAAATGCTGCAGTTATTATTGATAAAGCAAAACTTCCTCGTGGAACTCGTATCTTTGGTCCTGTTTGCCGTGAATTACGAGAAGCTGGTTATATGAAGATTGTTTCACTTGCTCCGGAGGTGCTCTAGTATGAAACTCCATAAGAAAGATAAAGTAATGGTTACTTCAGGTCGCGATAAGGGCCGAACAGGCACTATTAGCGTAGTATTACCAAAAACTAATCAAGTGGTTATTGAAGGAATTAATACGGTTAAACGACATACGAAGCCTAGCCAATCAAACCCTAAGGGTGGCATTATTGAACTAACAAAGCCTATTTCTGCTGCTAAAGTAATGGTGCTTGATCCAAATAGTGGTAAGCCGGCTCGAGTTGGTTATAAGTTTAGTAAGGACGGTAATAAAGAACGTGTGTTTAAGGTTTCAAGTTTTAAGAATACAAAGAAAGCAGCTGCTAAAAAACCGACCACACCAAAAGGAGATAAGAAATGAATCGTTTAGATCAAACTTATCGAACAAAAGTACGAGATGAACTGAAAGACCAACTTAAACTAGATAATGTTCATCAGATACCAAAGATAGAAAAAATTGTAGTAAATGTTGGTGTTGGTAAAGCTGTTGCAGATACAAAATACCTCGATACAGCGGTTGAGAATTTAACTGCCATTACAGGTCAGAAGCCAGTAGTAACCAAAGCTCGTCATTCAATTGCATCATTTAAGCTTAGAGAAGGAATGCCAATTGGTGCAAAAGTAACTTTGCGTGGTGAATATATGTGGAACTTCCTTGATCGACTTATTTCAATCGTTATTCCACGTATGCGTGATTTCCGTGGATTATCAGTTAAGAGTTTTGATCCACAAGGTAATTACAGTATTGGTTTTTCTGATCAAACCGTTTTTCCAGAGTTAAGCCAAGATGACAATGCAACTGGGGGTAGTCTACAAATAACAATAACAACAAGTGCGAAGAACCCCGAACAAGCTGAAGCACTCTTACGGGGATTAGGTTTCCCACTTGAGAAAGGAACAAAGTAATGGCAAGAAAAGCACTTATCGAACGAGAAAAGAAAAGAGACGCTATGGCAGCTAAATACGCTGCACTGCGAGCCCAACTAAAAGCCGAAGGCGACTTAGAAGGCTTGGCTAAATTGCCTCGTAACGCTAACCCAATACGACATCACAATCGTTGTGCACAAACCGGTCGTAGTAAAGGTTATATTCGTGACTTTGGCCTTTCTCGAATTACGTTTCGTGAACAAGCCAGCAAAGGCAATATACCAGGCTTAACGAAGTCGAGCTGGTAGGAGATATATTATGATGACAACAGATCCCATCGCAGATATGCTTACTCGAATCCGAAACGGATTACATTCGGGTAAAGAAATAGTCTTAGTACCGAGTTCTAAGATCAAACTTTCTATTGCTCAAATTCTTCTTAACGCCGGTTATATTTCAGAAGTAAAAGAAGTAAAGCAAGATAACTTTGCTTACATCGCACTTAAATTGAATCAGTCAAAAAAACCAATCACTAAACTCCAACGTGTTTCTAAACCAGGTCGAAGAATGTACACTCCAAAAACAGAAATCCCTTCAGTACTTGGTGGACGTGGTATTGTTATACTGTCAACTCCAGCAGGAGTTTTAACTGGCAGTGATGCACGCAAAAAAGGCGTTGGTGGTGAATTAATTTGTAAGGTATGGTAACGCTATGAGTAGAATAGGCAAACAACCAATTGAATTACCAGAAGCTGTAACCGTTGTAATTGATGAACGTAACATTGTAGTTACTGGACCAAAGGGCGAATTAAAGCAAAGACTTATGCCAGGTTTTGTTCTTGAACAAAAAGAGAACAGACTTGAACTTAGTATTGCTGATAAAGAAAAAGAATCAGAACTCAGCCAGTACTATGGCTTAATGCGAACCTTGGTTGCAAATATGGTACAGGGAGTTTCTGAAGGGTTTAGTAAGGTCTTAGAAGTAAATGGGGTTGGCTTTAGAGTAAATCTTCAAGGCCAAAAACTTGAACTCAATCTTGGCTTTTCACATCCAATTCTGTATACAGCACCAGAAGGAACCGAACTCGCAGTTGATCAAAATCAAAATACCATTACCGTAAGCGGAATTGATAAACAAATGGTTGGTGAGGTAGCTGCTCAAATTCGATCATTTAAAAAACCAGAGCCATATAAAGGTAAAGGCATAAAATATCAAGGCGAACATATTCGACGCAAGGCTGGTAAAGCAGCTGCTAAAGCAGGGGCAGGAGCATAGTATTATGAATAAACAAATCTTACTTCAAAATCGCCGTCTACGAGCTAAAAATCGAGTTCGTTCTACAATTAGCGGAACAAGTAAACGCCCACGTCTTAATGTGAGTGTAAGCTTAGTTAACGTGACTGCTCAACTTATTGATGATACTAAAGGTACTACATTAGTTTCTGCGAGTACCATTGGGAAAAAAGAAATGAACGGTAAGAATCTTACCCAAAAAGCTCAATTTGTCGCAGAACAAATTGCAACTGGTGCAAAAACTAAAAAAATTACCGAGGTAGTTTTTGACAGAGGACCACGCAGTTATCATGGCAGAGTCAAGGCTTTTGCTGAGGCTGCTCGCAATAACGGATTAAAATTTTAAAGGATAACTATGAACGATAAAAGACAAAATCAATTCCAGAACGGTCGAGAACCTTCAGAGTACGAAGAAAAGATCTTAGCTCTTGATAGAGTTACCCGTGTAGTAAAGGGTGGACGTCGTTTCCGTTTTCGAGCAACTGCAGTAATCGGTGACGGTAAGGGGAAAGTTGGCGTTGGTGTAGGTAAGGGTGGAGATGCTCCAAGTTCGATTGTAAAAGCTGTTGCTAAGGCAAAACGTGCAATGATTGAATTCCCTCTACAAGAAACCACTATCCCACATGAGATTCAGGTAAGTTTTGGGGGAGCTACAGTATTTATGAAACCTGCTGCACCGGGTACTGGTGTTATTGCCGGTGGAACTGTACGTGCTGTATTAGAAGCTGCAGGTGTAAGTGATATTCTTACAAAATCATTAGGTTCAAGTAGTAAAATCAATAATGCCTATGCAACTATTGAAGCACTAAAACAGCTACAACAGCCTATTGAAAAGTCTAGTAAAGAAAAAGTTTCGACCGAGAAAAAAGAAGGTAATAACGTATGAAATTACACGAATTAAACATCGACGCTAAACAAAGCAAACGACGTAGAGGTCGGGGCATTTCTGCAGGTCTAGGTAAAACTGCAGGACGTGGTACAAAGGGTCAAAATTCACGAACTGGCGGTGGAGTTAAAATTGGTTTTGAAGGTGGTCAGACAAAATTCAGTATGCGATTGCCAAAGAAACGTGGCTTTACCGCTAAAAATCCTACACTTTATCAAGTAGTTTCTACTGCTCAACTAGCAAAGCTCAGCAAAACTACACTTAACAAGGAAGATTTTGTTGTAGCCGGAATGGCTCGCAAGAATGAAAAAATTAAACTTTTGTTTGCCTCAACGCCAGAAAAGAAATATACTATTTCGGTAGATGCTGCTAGCCGAACTGCCATCGATGCAATCGAAAAAGCTGGTGGTAAAGTAATTTTGCCAGAAAAAAAACCGGTAGTTAAGAAAAAAGCAAAAAAAGTTTCAGAAGAAAAACCTAGCACGACAAAATAGCCAAATTAAGGAGGATACTTGAACCCACGGGTGCTAACGCAGCTGTATAAGAATAAATCTCTACGCAATCGTTTATTTGTGGTTTTTGGCGTACTCGCAGTATATAGCCTACTTTCCCACTTACCTGTACCGGTATCTGATCCAGCTAAATTGCAGGCATTTTTATTGCGTCTCTTTCAGAGTAACCCTCTGCTTGGATTTGCCAACTTATTTACCGGGGGAGCACTGTCGAGTTTCTCGATTCTCCTAATGGGATTGGGGCCCTATATTAATGCTTCAATTATTCTGCAATTACTTGGTCAGGTTGTACCTCAACTTGAGGCTCTTCAGAAAGAAGGGGAATCTGGGCGACAAAAACTTAATCATTATACTCGACTATTAACATTACCCCTTGCATTGGTGCAGTCTGTAGCTATGATTACACTTGCGAGAACCTTATCAGTACAGATAGCAGGAGTAGATCTTATTGGTACTCCAAGTGCATTACAGTGGGTCTTAATGGTGTCTTCTATTACAGCAGGTAGTATGCTGCTTATGTGGCTTGGTGAAATTATTACTGATAAAGGTATCGGTAACGGTATAAGTATTCTTATTTTGGCGGGTATAGTTTCAAATTTACCAACTCAGTTAGCTCAACAATTTAGCGTAGCATCGGCCGACTCAACACGAATATTCTCTCTACTTGGTTTTGCGATTTTTGCAGTTGCAATGGTATTCTTTGTAGTCATGCTCAATGAAGGACAGCGTAATATTCCCATTTCTTATGCCAGACGAGCATCCGCATCTAATCAATATGCGGGTGTGGATACCCATCTGCCGATTCGACTTATTACAGCCGGCGTAATCCCTATTATATTTGCGCTTGCTTTTCTTTCTATTCCAGGCTTTTTAGGCCAATTGTTTGGTAATGCTAAAACTCCTTGGGTAGCAAATGCAGCACATTTTATGCAACAAAACTTCCAAGCAACTAAACCTCTCTATACAGTAGTATATTTTATACTCGTATTTACCTTTACATATTTCTACACAGCAGTAGTATTTAAGCCTGCAGAAATTGCAGAAAACCTGCAAAAGCAGGGCGGTTTTATACCTGGAGTACGTCCTGGTAATGAAACAGCACGATATTTAAAGAAAATTATTACCCGCCTTACCTTATTTGGAGCGCTTTCACTGGGATTTTTAGCCATTTTGCCATTCATACTCGAACGAGCCTTTAATACCTCTACAATATTAAGTATAGGTGGTACGGGGCTGTTGATCATTGTTTCGGTTATTATTGAAACGCTCAAACAAATAGAATCACATGCATTAATGGCAACTTATGAAAATTATTAACAATATAGAGAAATTGTATGGTAAAAAGTATAAAAAAGTCTTTACTTTTCCAGATAGACCCTCTATAATACAAACCTGATACGCAATTCTCATGAATCAAACAAAGGAAGACAAAGGTGTTATTGAAGTCGAGGGCGAAGTCTTAGAGGCTCTGCCCAATGCTACTTTTAAAGTTCGACTCGAAAACAACCATGAAATACTCGCCCACATTTCGGGCAAGATGCGTATGCACTACATTAAAATCTTACCGGGTGATACTGTAACAGTTGAAATGAGCCCTTATGATTTAAATAAAGGCCGCATAACTTATCGGCATAAATAACAAGGAAGTTTATGAAAGTACGAGCTGGTGTTAAAAAAATGTGTGAAAAGTGCAAGGTTATCCGTCGCAAAGGTCGCGTGACGGTAATTTGTGATAACCCGCGACATAAACAGAGACAAGGTTAGAATATGGCACGTATAGCAGGCACAAACATCCCCGAACAAAAACGTGTTGAAATATCACTTACCTATATTTATGGTGTGGGTCTTTCAACTAGTCAAAAAATTCTACAAGAATTAAATATTAACCCAGATACACGAGTCAAGGATCTAAACGAAAGCGAACTTGGTTCAATTCGAGAATATATCGACAAAAACCTTACGGTAGAAGCTGACCTTTCTCGTGTGGTTACTGGGAATATTAAGAGATTAAAAGAAATCGGTGCTTATCGAGGTTTACGTCACAAAGCCAGTCTGCCAGTTCGTGGTCAACGTACCAAGACTAACGCTCGAACTAAACGGGGCAAAAAAGTAACAGTTGGTTCAGGACGTAAAAAAGCTGCGGCTAAGACTTAGAAGGAATATTATATATGGCAACTACATCAACCAAAACTCGACGTAAGAAAACGAAACGCAATTTACCCAAAGGTACTATGCATATTCAAGCTACATTCAATAATACTATTGTTACTATTACTGACGAAGCAGGTAACGCTGTAGCTTGGAAGTCATCGGGCTCAGCAGGTTTTAAAGGTAGCAGAAAAAGCACACCGTATGCTGCTCAAATCGCTACAGAAAAAGTATTAGAAAAAGCAAAAGAGTTTGGGCTTAGTAAGATTGAAGTTATTGTTAAGGGTATTGGTTCGGGTAGAGATTCGGCAATTCGTGCACTTATGGCATCAGGTATTGAAGTTTCTGCTATCCGCGACGTAACCGGATTAGCCCACAACGGCTGTCGTCCAAGAAAGGCTAGGAGAGTCTAATGGCACGAACACTTACTCCAGTCGGCAAACTTTCACGTCGTGAAGGTATAGAACTACACCCAAAAGCGGTTAAAATTATGACTCGGCGTCCATACGGTCCAGGTCAACATGGACAAGGTCGACGCAGTAAACCAAGTGATTATGCCTTGCAGTTACGAGAAAAACAAAAAGTAAAACGTTTGTATGGTATCTTAGAAAAACAATTTCGTCGTTATGTTCACGAAGCTGAACGTATGCAGGGCGTAAGTGGTGAAAACTTACTCCAATTGCTCGAACGACGACTTGATAATGTTGTGTATCGTCTTGGTATTGCGCCTAGTAGACAAGCTGCTCGACAAATAGTAACCCATGCGCACGTTACCTTAAATGACAAAAAAGTAGATGTCCCATCAATACTTGTCAAACCAGGCGATAAAATCGCAATTAAAGCTAGTTCTCTCAAAAAACCATATTTTCTCTCTATTGCCGAAACAGTTAATGCGAATGCTGTTGCAGCTAGCTGGCTGAAATTCGACAGTAAAAAAATGTCTGCCGAAATTACTGGTCTACCACTCCGCGAGGAAGTTGGAGTAGAGATACATGAACAATTAATTATTGAATATTATTCACGCTAACATTAAGTAAAAGGAGCCCCACCGTGTTATACGACATCAACTTACCAGAAATAAAAGAAACAGAAAATGCTGCAAATGCATCAACCTTTGTGGTTGAACCACTCTTCCCGGGTTACGGTATGACCCTTGGCAACTCAATTCGTCGAGTTCTTCTCTCGAGTCTTGCAGGTGCTGCAATTACTGCAGTTAAAATCGAAGGTGCAAGTCATGAATTCTCTACCATTAGTGGGGTGCGTGAAGATGTTATCGAAATTATTCTTAACCTTAAACAGATCCGCTTAAAAAGTACACATGAAGAACCAGTAATGGTTACTCTAAAGAAAACCGGTAAAGGCGAAGTAACTGCTGGTGATATTTCTGTTCCTTCTGGAATCGAAGTAGCTAATCCAGAATTAGTAATTGCTAATCTAGATGGTTCAAAAAGTAAGATCGAAATGGAGCTACAAATCGAACAGGGTCGTGGTTATGTTCCAGTAGAAAATCGTGCTGCAGAAAAACTACCTATTGGTATGATTGCCATCGATGCTATTTATACACCTATCAAGCGTGTTCGTTATACAGTAGAAAATACTCGTGTAGGACAAATGACAAACCTTGATAAGCTTGTTTTAGAAGTTGAAACCGACGGTACAGTTTCACCTCGAAACGCTGTTTCGGCTGCTGCTGAAGTATTAGTAGGTCATTTTCAAGTGCTCGCTGGGCACGATGTAGTTAGCGTTGGTGCATCTGGAATTGTTACAGCTGCCGAAAAACAAGAAGCAGATATGGCACAAATTTCTATTGATGAAGTTAACTTTAGTCCACGAACTACAAATGCTCTTATGAATAATGATATTAAAACAATCAAAGATATTATGGATCTTAAACCAGGCGATCTAAAAGAACTCAAAGGCTTTGGTCAAAAAGCATTCGAAGAAGTATTAGATAAACTTGAAGAACTTGGTGTAAGTCGTAATGCTGGGAGCCAGGAGTAATACCTAATGCATTTTCACGGTACAAAAATTAATCATAAAAAGTTGTCACGCACGGCTGGTCCTCGTAGAGCGCTTTTGCGTGGATTACTTGATAGTATTATTTTGTACGAGCGTATTGAAACCACTGAAACAAAAGCTAAAGCTCTTGCTCCATACTTTGAAGCACAAGTAACACGAGCTAAGAAGCAGACACTAAGTGCGTATCGACAAATTCTTGCTGAAACCATTAACCCAGTTGCAGCACAAAAGCTCTATTATGATTTAGTACATGGATTCAGTAGTCGTCAAGGTGGTTATACCCGAATCATTAAGACTGCTCCGCGACTCGGTGATGGTGCAAAGATGGCAATTATCGAACTTGTTTTAGATGAAGGTTATGTGCCAAAAGAACAGCCAAATACAGAAGAGTCTCGTAAACAAAATACAAAACCAACCACACAAGTTGCCTCTACAAAGAAACCAGCAAAAAAGCCTACAAAAGCTAAAGAAACTGTAACGACTAAAATAACATCAGGTAAGAAATCGAAAAAAGAGAGTCAGAAATGATAAAAACATATTCTCAAAAGCCATCTGAAGTTGATCAAAAATGGTACATTATTGATGCAAAAGGTCAAACTTTAGGTCGGTTAGCTACGCAAATAGCTAGACTATTAACTGGCAAAGACAAACCAAGCTATAGCCCACACATTATTGGTGGAGATGTTGTTGTGGTTATTAATGCAAAAAACATTGCGGTTACTGGCAAAAAAATGACCGATAAGATGTATTATCGTCATTCTGGGTTCCCAGGTGGTATTAAGGAAGAGAGCTTAGCAGAAGCGCTAGAAAAACATCCAAACCGTGTAATTGAACATGCAGTTGCAGGTATGTTACCAAAAAATAAACTACAAGCTGTAATGTTGAAGAATCTGAAAGTATACGCTGACGACCAACACCCACACGCACCGCAAAAACCAATTGAATTCAAACTGGAGAAATAAGATGGCAGAAGAAACTACTACAAAAGCAAAAAATTACTATCCCGGAGTCGGTCGACGTAAACAATCGGTAGCTACTGTTCGTATTACCAACGGTAAAGGAACTATTACTGTAAATGACATGCCAGCAGAAAAATATTTTTCTAACCCTACTTACCTTGCAACAATTAAGTCTGCATTAATTTTGCTGAGTAAAGAAAAAACTCTCGATATTTCTGTTCGGGTACGAGGTGGTGGTTCGAGCGGACAAGCTGAAGCAGTACGTTTAGGTATAGCACGAGCAATTGTTGGAATGAGTGAAGATTTTCGTACCAGTTTACGTAAAGAAGGGTTACTTACTCGTGACGCAAGAGTAAAAGAACGTAAGAAGTATGGTTTGAAAAAGGCTCGAAAAGCTCCGCAGTTTAGTAAGCGGTAAATAAAAATAGACCTCAAGCGAGGTCTTTTTTTATTGTACGAAGTTGTACCCAACAGTATTCCGCTTGAGGTATAATGAGTATATGATTATCTCAAAGAAAACGCTGTTTTGGCTGGTTTTTATAATTTTGTGTATCTTTGGCACGTCAGTGATATTGCTTAGTTTGGCGGAACAGATACCTCCTGAGGAGGCGCTCTATCGAACAGTTTACATTAGTATCTCGCACCATGATGCATTTGATATGCAAGATATAGTGGGGCGCAGTGTGGTAATTGGGTTGATAGTTTCTAGCTTAATAATAATCGCGTATTTGCTCAAAACTATTGGAGAATATATTATTAATATAGGAGACGGCTTAAACCGAAATAAGGTTAAAGCAAAACTTGTAAATATGAATGACCATTACATTATTTGTGGACTCGGAAGAGTCGGACATAATATAGCCAAAGAACTATCACTAGAAGGTGTAAAATTTGTTGGTATAGACAGTGACCCAGATAGAGTAAAGGATGCCGTAGCACGTGGCTATACTGCGTTTGTAGGAGATGCTACACAAGATGATGTACTGAAAAAAGCTAAAGTTAATAAAGCACGAGGACTAGTGGCAAGTTTAGGGCAAGATTCGAATAATCTATTTGTTACACTTAGTGCTCGACAGCAAAACCCTGACTTATATATTGTTTCACGATCAAATCATAGTGAAAATGTGGCACATATGCAGCGAGCCGGTGCTGATAAGGTTGCCCAACCAAACCAAATAGGTGGTTTTCATATGGCTACCATGCTAACACGCCCTGGGGTAGTTGATTACCTCGAGGTAATTAGTAAGAATCATGCTGGCGAATTAGAAGTAGAAGAAATCCTTGTTGCCAAACATTCAAAAGTTGTGGGAGATAAGTTAGGTCAATTGCTTAAAGAGTCTGATTACAGTATTACTGTTTTAGCCATTAATACTGTGGAAGGTAAAAGTATTGTAAGTCCTCCAGCACACACCCGCATTAATTCAGGCGATAAACTTATTGTAATGGGTAAGACCAATCACCTAGCTGCATTAGGTAAAATAATATAGACTATGAAGAAAATTCAATATCGTACGGGGGAAGATGATATCGGGCAACGTGTCGATGCAGTTCTGGCACGGCAATTTCCAGAGTTTTCGCGCTCTGCTTGGCAACAAAAACTTAAGATGAACCCCGCCCTAGTTAATAACAATCCAGTTAATAGTAGCTATAAAGTTACAATTAACCAAGATATTGAAGCAATTTTGCCCGAAAGCAAAGTATACAAAATAGCTTTTCATGCTCCAAAAGTATTGCCGAAGATTATTTATCAAGATGATAATGTAATTGTCGTAGACAAGCCAGCTGGTCTCATTGCTCATCCAACTGATGCAAATCCGACCGAAGAATCTATGGCAGGAGCTTTTTTTGATCAAATAACTGATGACAATCCATTACGTCCTGGTATTGTACACAGACTTGATAGAGATACGAGTGGAGTAATGATTTTGGCGCGGAATCCAGAAACAAAAAAATTCCTTCAAGAACAATTTCGTAATCGTAAGGTTAGTAAACACTATACCGCTTTAGTACAGGGTCATTTAAAGCAAGATCAAGCCCGGATTGAACTTCCTCTACAGAAAAGCCAACGTCAACCTAATACCATGGTTGTTCATCCCGGGGGACGTCCTGCTATTACCGAATACAAAGTTATGGCTCAGTATCATAAAGTAAGTTTAGTTGATGTAAGTATTCATACGGGGCGTACACATCAAATTAGAGCTCATTTTGCTCACTTAGGCCACCCAGTGATAGGTGACACGGTGTATGGAAGAGATACTCGACCAAAAGGCCTTAACCGACAGTTTCTGCATGCAAATAGCCTTACTATAATGTTACCAAATAAAGGAAAACAAACATTTGTCGCTGAGCTACCGAAAGATCTCAAAAATTACTTAGAACTGTTATGAAGAAAACATGGCCCACAGATAAAAAATTAGCAAAGCGATTAGAATTATCATTAATAAAACCAGCCCATGCATATCTTTTTAGCGGAGTAGAGGGTTGTGGTGCGCTCTTACTCGCTGAAGTATTTTCTGCACGACTACTTAACGTGGAGTACTTTTACGATAACAAAAAGTTAGCACATCCTAATGTTGTGTATATCCAGCCCGAAGAAGGAAAAAGTAAAATAAGTATTAAACAAATACATAGTCTTATCTCGCACTCAGCTCAGACTGGTTCTCGATCTGGCCTACAGAGAATATTCATAATTGATCGAGCAGATCAGCTTAGTAGAGAGGCAGCAACAGCACTTTTAAAGACTCTTGAAGAACCAAATTCTGACGTAGTATTTATACTTACTACGCACAGCCAACATACATTACTCCCAACAATTCGTTCACGCGTAGTTACTATTACATTATCAAAATTAAAAGAAGTAGAATTGCAAAATTTTCTTATCGATGTAGCGAGCATAAATTCAGACGAAGCGCAATCAATTGCTCATTTGAGTGGTGGTAGAGTAGAGTTAGCCCTACAATTAACCGATAATGACACATATACTAAATATAAAAATGATATAGAACAGGCTACTCAATTTTTAAATGGTACGATATCAGAAAAATTTATTATTGCCAAACAGGTTAGTGACTGCCAAGAATCTCACCAATTTCTCGATAGGTTATCCTATACAATGCTCGTAGAATCGTCTATACTTGTTACAGCAATAAACCAAGAGAGAGTAGTAGAAGCCGAGAAACAACTGAGTTCTAATGTCAACCCTCGTTTTGTACTTGAGAACTTGGCACTCCAATGGAGAAAAATCTAACATGATAGCTGAAATTATTATCATACTCATTATTACGGCGATTACGCTGGGTGCAGTTGTATATCGAAAAAATGCACTTGCTACTTTTTTAATAAATAATCTTTCAGCCACTCCACCGAGCCAGGATGTCGCATTAGACACTTTACTTGAAGTTGCAGGAAGATATTATGCCGAAAAGAATTATTTATCAGCTGAAAAGGCATATCTAAAAGTTCTAAAAGTAGACCACAAGAATAGCTTAGCGTATAGTCGTCTTGGCTTTATTTATTCTCATCTAGGAAATGTTGATGACGCAATAGAGTGTTTTACGATTGTAGCCGATACCTATCCAAATGCAGCAAGCTATCATAATCTTGCAATGATGTACTTTAAAAATCGAGACTTTCAACGTTCTGCAGAAGCACTGGAAAAATCATTGAGTATGGAAGAGCACTTTAGCCGATTAATTAACCTAGCTCGTATATACCGGGCAATGAATAAATATGATAAGCAAATAGTAACTCTAAAACGTGCTCACGAGATAGAACCACAAAATGTTGAAGCAATGCAATTACTTGCAGAAGCATACTTACACGAAAAAGACGAAAAATCCGCAAAAGTACTTTTTCGAAAAATTATTAAGGTTGACCCTGAAAATTTGCGCGCACGCGCTGCATTACAACCTAGTGGACAATTGAAAAAATCTCATTAATTTGTTAAGATATAATCTGATTTTAAGGCTTAAGGATTTTTTACTTAAGTCCTTAAAATTAATACGTATATTTATAAGCAGGGATACCGAAGTGGTCAAACGGGGCAGACTGTAAATCTGCTGGCTTTATGCCTTCGGGGGTTCGACTCCCTCTCCCTGCACCAGCCACCCTAGCTCAGGGGTAGAGCACTTCCATGGTAAGGAAGGGGTCGCGGGTTCAATTCCCGCGGGTGGCTCCAGCTGGGTTGATATTTGATCGTTAAAATTATAGTCTAGTAAAGTACTTAATATGCCGGCGTAGCTCAATTGGTTAGAGCAGCTGTTTTGTAAACAGCAGGTTGCGGGTTCGAGTCCCATCGCCGGCTCCATATTGTAAAAAACATTTTATAGATAAAGCATAGTATATGTGGCAAAAAATTGATGCACTCGCAAATATTCTTCCAGAAAATAATCCACCAAAACAATTGGCGGACTGTTTTTTGCGAGAAACCCCAGCTGTTAGAACAATGAGCCTTATTGTTGGTCTAGCTATCGGCTTTGTAAAACTCGGCTTAGTAATGATTGTTTTAATAGTAGTATTTCAATAATGAATAAGAACAAACAATCAAAAGAACTCAAGCTCAACACAAAAGACAAAAAGTTAGCTGGAGTAGCCGGTGGTATTGCAAATTACTATAATGCAGACTCAGCATTAATTAGAGTTGCTGCAGTAGTTTTAGTTATTCTAACTGGTATTCTGCCTGGCATAATTATTTATAGTGTTTTTTATTTGCTGATGAAAAATACCGATTTTAGAAAATAGATCTACTGACTTACATCGCCAATATAATAGTCTTTTAACATTTCATCAGCAGTTGGTGAGTGCGTTCTGTTTCTGCCACCTTGTGTTTCAAATGCCTTTGTAGCTTCTTTACCACAATACGGGATTATTTGTGAAACTCCACCTGGATGAACTGTGATGAATTTTGTAACGTCATATACTTTGTCATTAATAAGTAGCCAACAATTGTTTTCTGATGCATGCTTGGCAATTTCGGCCATGGTATAAACTGTCACTGCTTGATTTGTGTTTTGTGTTATATTATTTGGTGTTGTGTTCGATTGGGTATTGTTTGTTGGTTGGGTGACTGTGATAGATTCTTTGAGTTGCTTTTGTAGAAATCCAATAACAAATACTCCACCAAGTATAAGAGTACAGATTGCTACAACGGCAAAGACAGTTTTTTTCATGATAACGAAAACTCCTCAGTAATAATTTGGTTGCTATCAACTCCAGCATGGATAAAATCTTTTTTTATTGCTTTCATCATTGGTGGCGGTCCACAGATCCAAACTGCTACACCAGAATCTATAACTTTTTGAGAAATAGAACCGGCACTAAACTGTGTTTGTTTTTCACTATTAATTAAATGTAAGTGAAAGTTGGTTTTTGTGGACGCTATGGTTTTGAGCACATCAATAAAATACGCTTGGGCCTCAGATCGAAAACTATAGTATAAGTCTACATGTTGGTTAGTAAGTGTTTTTGCCATCGAAATAAATGGAGTTATACCGATACCTCCAGCAATCCATATTTGATGTGAATATTTTTCCATATCTTTACCAAATTCACCATACGGACCTTCTACGCTTACACTATCACCTTCATGTACATTACTCAGTGCATTGGTGTAGTCACCAAGTTGTTTAATACCTAACTGAAGATTTTTTTCACTTTCTATCGAAGTAAGACTAAATGGATGATATTGTTTTGGCAGATTAGCATTCTTTATACTAATAAAAACAAATTGACCAGGAATATATGTTTGGATACCACTGTCTGATGAAAGACTGAGTTTTAGAAGATCATTTTCTTTTCTTGCAGACTGAACATTATAATCCCATCGTTTACGAAAACTTTTATGAAAGATAGAACGGTACCCAATAACACCAAGCGCTAGTATTACCCAGACGGTACCATAAATCATTAAAGGTATAGACTGGTTAATGTCACTCCCGGCAATATAAAAACCGTGGTAGGCACCCAAGAAAAAAACAAGACCAATAATAATTTGTAGCTTAACAAACCATTCATGTTTAATAGATATATAAATACTGACTAAGACTGCAATATACATAATGCCTAAAGTTGCTTCACCGGCAAGTTGGGGGAGATTAGTAGATGGTTTTAGAAACTCATACCCTTGTGCGAGTGAAATAGTAGAGTACCTAAGTGTAATAAGTGTAGGGTGAATAAGTAATAACATAAAAGCCCAACTACCCGTGATATGATGCCATTTATATAAATTTGGCAGGCCGCCATAGAGTTTCTCGAATATTTTTAGCCGCGTACTTAAGAAAATATTCCATCCAAAAAGGGAAAAGCCAGCAATTGCACAGAGCTTACCAAGCGTATTGAGAACTTCTGCGACACTAGAAATTACTAGGGGCTGAGAAACAATCCAGAGAGTGATGGGGAAAAGGGCAACGATAAATGTAATAATGCTTGGCTGTATATTCTTTTTTTGCATATTCAATAATAATACCAGTTATTTGTGTAATTTATACATAGCTTAGATGTATTAACTGAATAAGGGCTGAGTGAATAGTAGTCGCTCCTACAAATAGGGAGCAATTTCTGGTAAAATAAGCTAGTTCGACGTATATATTCTACACAAAGGGGTGTAGCTCAGTTGGCTAGAGCGTCGGTCTCCAAAACCGAAGGCCGCGGGTTCAACTCCTGCCACCCCTGCCA
>JAHFOQ010000013.1 GCA_023261595.1 bacterium
AAGAATTTAGCATTCATGTTTCTCCCGTATGTAATCATCCAAGTGGCTATGATAACAGTTACTGTGAACATATCAAAAAGATTACATTATAAACTCAGTACGTTTTTATTTCCAAATGACAGTTGGCAAAGAAAAACCAGAACTATTACAGTGCAATATCATACAAGAATGCCGACTAAGCTTAGTGCATAATACACCTCTCAGGACATTGAGAGGTTTTTAAGTGCTTATGTTAATGTAAAAGACGTATACTTAACCAACTTAGATTAAACTATATCAATGTCGCACAATGTATATTTTACGACCCAAACTACAGTTTAACCAATAAATATAGATTTGCGGACAATTTTGAAATTCTCATTCTCGCCCGTTCAACCCTATTAAATTCAGGATAAAAGTATTAGGCTTTTAATATACTTTTTGTAATGTCTATACATGTATTTATGCATGATCAAAAACCGAACTTAAGGGTTGTATGGGATTATGTATTTTCTATATCTATACAACAGATAGCAACAGTAAACAGAGATTAAAGTAGAGATTGTGAGAAGGAGAAAACAAAATAAGAATTTTTCATATAGTGAGTGCTCAGTCTGGTAACAGACTAAAAGTTTTCCACAACCTTTCACGAATAATTAGTATTTTGTGAAATGTGTCGCACAATTAAATGTAATAATTACTACAATGTTTTCTTGACAAACACTCTCTCCTATTTTATTTGCACATTCCTCTTTTCTCTACTCACTTACTTTCTTTGGCACTTCCCTATATTTTTTCTCACGTGCGCGCATGCGCACGTACACGCTAGCGCGCGATGTAGGCTTCTTTATGGTAGATTACCATTCATAGTTTGTTCGGTTTTTGTTTATACTCTGTATCTATTATATAGATACAGCCCGAGAATTATTTATAAAAAACTTTTCCGTTAATACGCAGGTCGATGTATTCACTTGGCTTCTTGCCCGTTTTCTTCAGTTGAGTCAACACTGCACTTAAATCTTGTAGTTGTTGCTCTACCGATCTGGTTGTGTCGAATCGAATATAATACCCCTGCTCTGTTTTAACTAAAATTTCGGTAGTACTATCTCCTATTTGATACTGTGCAACAGCAATACCCTTGTTCGGTAATTGTTCATGTACAGCATTCACAAAATCGACAAACTCCTGAGTAACAACTTTCTCTCCTTTTTTTACCGGTAGGTTAGTAGAGTCAACCACTGTAACGAGTTTATCTTTCATGAGCTGTGTGATTTCACCATCATAAGCATGACCATTTGCCCCAATAACCGAGAGTGTATTTCCTGAACTCCATAGTATACTTGGCTTCTGTTCGGTAAGCTTAACACTAATACTATTTAGTCCCGTTCTTTTTACTTCGGCTTCTGCAATCTGATAGTTTTGCTTTTTTAGTTCTTCGGAAATTTTCCCCGTTGGAACAAAAATAATGTTCTGTGTAAGTGGTGAAGAAGTAATGACATTCTGTACCTGCATATGTACGTCTTCACTCGAGACGGTCACCGCTCCTTCTACTTCTACTTTAGCAATTCGAAAAAGAGAGCTGGCGACTACAGCATATACTAATAGGGCGAGGGCGAGAAAAATTACAATTGGTCGAATTAATTGTTTCCACACACTGCGCGGCTGCTTTACTTTTGCATCTGGCTGTCTCGAGGAAATATTAAGTTTACGATCAATTCGAACATTGCGCTTCACTATATTTCTTTTCTCCCTGCACGAATAATACATTTCGCTATTTCGCTTGCAGATTTTGGGTTATAGAGGCCAGCGACAGTATCCTCTAAATAATGTATAGCTTTTTTATTGTGTATCATTCTATCAAGTTCGGAAACCAAGCGTAAACCAGTTAGTTCGGATTCGGGCAAGACTCGTGCTGCACCAAGACGAGTTAATATTTCAGCATTTTTTTGCTGATGATCATTGGCTGAATTACTGTTTGGAATTAGTAGTGCGGCTTTTTTATTGGCGGCAATTTCTGAAATGGTTCCCGCAGAAGACCTACCCACAACAATATCTGCGGCTGCAAATGCACTTCCCATCTGGTTGTGAAGAAAATCAAATGGATGATAATTATTTTTTAATTCACTTGGTAGATTGTGGTGCAAGAATCGGGCGCGTTCAATGTCATTTGTTCCTGTTTGATGAATAATACAGAAGTTTTTTGCAAGAATCGCTAGATCCGTAAATATCGCCTCATTAATAACTCCTGCGCCTTGACTGCCACCAAAGATAAATATAATAGGCAGATTCGTAGATACTTGTAAATTTTTTAGAGCGGTTGATCTATTTACACCTATAACTTGATTACGCACAGGGTTCCCGGTATAGACTAACTTATTACTATATTCAAACCCAGAATATGTTTCTAAAGGAAAGCCGACTGCAATAGATTTTGCGCGTGAAGCCAGCATCTTATTTGAAAGCCCAAACTCAGCATCTGATTCGTGTAGAACAAGAGGAATGTTAAGTTTACCCGCACTTCGACCAACCGGCACTGTTACATAACCACCTTTGCAAAAGACAACGTCTGGCTGAAAAGTTTTTAATAATTTTCTCGCTTGGCGCAAACCTTTGGCAAATCGTATCGCATCACCGGCGTTTTTTTGGTGTGTTTTTACATCGGTGAGTTCAGTTAGAAAACCACGGCCATAGCGACGGAACTTTCCTGAGCTGACTTTGGTGTAGCGCAAACCATATCCTTTTACTAGAGTTGCTTCAGCCTCACCGCCCCCACCAACATAAAGGATTTCTGCCTTCGGTTCAAACGATTTGAGGGCGTCGACGACGGCTAGTACTGGTGCGATGTGTCCGACGGTTCCCCCGCCGCAAACCACGATCTTCATCTAAGTCAGCTCCTTTCGTATACTTAGAAATATTTTGCAAAATACCAACTGCAATAAGCAGTGCTAACAGGCTTGTTCCACCATAACTAATAAACGGCAAAGGAATGCCTGTTAGCGGTATCATTCCGCCCATAGCCGAAATATTAAAGAAAGCCTGAAACACTATCCATATAATTATACCAGTGGCGACGAGCCTGGCATACTCATCAGGGGCACGTGATATAATTTTATACCCTCGCCATAAGAGCGCAGAATACAATCCGACTATTGCCATACATCCTATAAAACCAAATTCTTCGCCAATAATTGCATAGATAGAGTCATTGGTAGATTCGGGTAAATACCCATATGCCTGCAAGCTCTTACCAAGTCCTCGTCCCCATAAGCCGCCACTTCCGAGAGCAATAAGTGCTTGATTAATATGATAACCAGCACCAGTACTATCGTCTCCTCGATTAAGAAACGTAATATAGCGAGCTAAACGGTATCGTGAGGTGGCGACTAAAAGCACCGCCCCACCAAGGAGACTCCCAATAGCCACAGCAAACATACGTAAATTTACCCCAGAAATGAAATACATTCCAAGTACTGCAGTTGCTATTACAATTGCCGAACCCATATCTTTTTGTAGCAAAACAACAACAAACAATGCGCCACCGAGAATGAGCATCATTGGAAGTAATCCTTCGAGCGGTTTATTAAGTTTGTCACGGTTTTTTTCAATCCATGCTGCGAAGAACAGAATAATACCAAGTTTAAAAAATTCTACTGGCTGAAAGTTAATTGGACCAATGTGCACCCACCGACTTGCACCATTAATATTTACTCCAATACCAGGTACGATAACTAAAAACATTAAAATCGCCGATGTATAAAAAAAGATACTCGCATATTTCTGCCAGAACGTATAACGAACGCGCGCTGCAACAATCCATCCACCAATTCCAAGACCAAAACTAATGAGTTGATTAAAGAAAAAGCTATTTTTTTCTACACTACCACCGGTCTGCTTAAGAATAGCAATCCAGCCAGTAGAATAAATCATGATTAGACCTATAGCAATTAAGATAAAGACAATTACCGAGATGCTATAGTCAGCTCGGTGTTTTGGGATAAACGCGGATGGGGGTCGACGTTCTGCCAAGTAATTTATCCTCTGGCAATCAGCCCGATGAGCATACCCAGCGCGGCGCTAATGGCGCCGATTATCCAAAGTCGCATGGTAACTTTGGTTTCTGGCCAACCAATTGCTTCTAGGTGATGATGTAGTGGAGCTGAAAGAAATATTTTTCGTTTGAATATTTTTTTAGAGAGGATCTGTATTGCACTTGAGCCAGCCTCAACTACAAAGACTGAAGCAATTACTGGAAGAATAAATACTGAGTTTGTGAGCATTGCAACGATCCCAAGCGCAGTACCAAAAGCAAATGATCCTGTGTCTCCCATAAAAAACCTAGCCGGAAATATATTAAACCATGTGTAGGCCAATACGGCACCAACCATTGCAAGACAAAATCCTGCAATACCATAGTTGCCCTGTGCGAATCCAATTACAGAGTATGAGCCAAAGGCAAGCGCCAAAAGTCCGCCAGCTAAGCCGTCGAGTCCATCGGCAATGTTTACGGCATTGGCCGTTGCAACTACTACGAGTATAAAGAGTGGAATGTAGAGCCAACCCATTTCAAAGTTCCCTACTGCTGGTACGTGAATCTGGCTATAGCCGAGCCGGAAGAAGAAGTACAATGCGCCTACAATAGCGATACCGAGAATCAAACTAAATTTTAATGAAGACCGTAACCCTGCAATACCTTTGCCATTCCCCCGAATATTAATGTAATCATCTAAAAATCCAACCGCACCCGCAGCAACTAACCCAAACACAGGTAAGTAGGTTTGGTTTCTGCTCCAGTTCATAAGGAGCATTACGACCGTAACCGAAACAATACCAATAATACCTGCCATGGTTGGAATATTACGTTTATGTTTGGCTGCATGAAGTCTGTGGAATACAGGAGCTTTTTCGCCCGTTGTAGAAGTATCTCTAACTTGCTTCCAGGCTTTTAATTTAAATGCAAAATGTGTGTAGATGGGAGTAAGAGCCATCGCAAGCACAAAGCAGACGAATCCCTGAAGAAGTATATGAATTAATTGGGCACTTAAGGTAGTTTCTAGCATTGCTTTATTATACTGTATTTAGGCTAAATGGCACAGTGGTAATGATAATTTTTCCCATGTGTTTTAAGGTTATTGCGTCGGGGCAACATGATAATAACGCAACAATTCTTTCGCCACCGTAGCGAAGGCCGGTACTGCTGTTTTTTCGGCAAAACCTTCAACATGAGGATAATCGACACGCACAAACATAACAAATTTAGGATCCCCAACTGGGGCGAACCCAACAAAACTACCGATGTTTTTATTTGGCTCGTATCCTTTTCCATTCGCCAATGGAACCTGAGCTGTACCAGTTTTACCCGCAATAGAATATCCGGGCATTTTTGTTAAATACCCAGATCCGTGTTGGACCACCTGGGTCATCATCTGTGAAAGCTGGGCAGCAGCCTCGGGGCTCATAATGCGGTCATTTACCAAATAATTTCCTTCTTTTTGTATTCCACCATCGGCAGCCACACTTCCCTCAACAATGTGTGGTCGATATAATTTGCCACCATTCGCAATAGCAGCCGTTGCAGCAAGCATTTGAATAGAAGTTGTAGAAAGACCTTGTCCGAAGGTCATATTGGCGTAGTCGATGTCATAACTGTTCTTATCGCTCTTAATATAGCCGGTTGCTTCTCCTGCTTGTTCTATGCCAGTAACTTTGCCAAAGCCAAATCTATTCATGTAATCACGAAAAACTTCCTTACCTTTTTGCGTAATTGCCGTAGGGTTTCCGCCGAGCTGTTCTAATACAAATACCACACCAGTATTAAGAGATTTTTGAATCACATCAGTCATAGTTTGAATGCCAAATTTATGGTTTTCGGCATTTTTTATTGTATATCCGCTAAATTTAACTTCACCAGTATCATTATATTGAGTTGTCGGAGTTACCTTACCAGTATCCAACCCTGCGGCCATAGTAATAATTTTAAACCCAGAACCTGGTTCGAACTGTTTGCTCACCGCACTGTTCTGAAACAAACTATAGTCTTTTACTTTAGCATAATCATTTGGATTATAATCTGGATAATTCACCATGGCCTTAATCGCACCAGTACTTGGTTCCATTACAACAATACTTCCCGATTCGGCTTTATTCGCTTCAACTGCAGATTTTATTGCATCCGCAGCAACTTGCTGTAAGCCTCTATCGAGAGTTAGCACATAACTTTGCCCATCTTTTGGACTTACGAGTGTATTCTCAGCACTATTAATCGGGATTCCTAAACTATCTGTAACAGTCTTCAGTTGCCCGGTTTTACCTCCCAGGCGATCATTGGCAAATTGCTCAAATCCATATTGTCCCTGTCCGTCCGCATTCACATATCCTAAAACTTGCGAAAAGAGTTCATTTTCGGGATACTGTCGGGCCGGTCGTTGGGCTAAAATGATTCCCGGCAAAGCAAGTTTCTTAATTGCGTCTGCACTATCACTATCGACTGTTTTAGATAATTCAACGTAACGGCCTTTTGAAGATACTTTTTGTTGGATTACATCTTTTGGCTGTTTTAGAATGGCCGAGAGTTGGTCGGCAGTTTTAGTCTGATCAGTAATAAATTTTGGATCAGCTGCTAATGTGTATACTTGTGTGTTTAACGCAATAGGAATAAGACTTTCGTTCTCGTGTATATAAATTGTTCCGCGCTTAGCAGGGATTTCAAACTTACGCTGCTGTTGATTATCAGCCCGGGCTAAATAGTCTTTGCCGTCTATTGCTTGCACAAAGAACAAACGCCCAGCGGTAATAACCCAAAGCAACGCACAAAAAACCACGAGTATAAGTATACGGCGGTTTTTATTGCGTGATGATTCTGTTTCGTTATTGTGGGGTTGCAAAACTGACACTATCTGTTTTTACCATGCCTGCAGCATTAGCGCTAGCCCTTACTTCTGAAAGTGATTGCAAACGAGCTGCTTCGATTTCGAGTTTTTGCTTTTGGTTTTCTAAATCGGTTTGTTTAGCAGAAAGGTTAGAAATTTTATAATTAAACAGTGATGTTTTGGTTACTTGATTAAGATACAATAGCGAAAGTAAAATAATAAGAGCAACCAACATAAAACCAACAGAAATAGGTCCAGTCTTAAATTCGAGCTTGTTTCTAGTTAGGTTTTGGTTTCGACGCAAAGTGGCAGTCGCTGTAGTCATGGTTTCTCCTTTTTATTTTTTATTTGTTTTTGTTTTTGTTTTTGTTGGGAACGAATTAGCTAACTTTAATAACGCGAACTTTCAATTTCTTAGCTCGTGGGTTTTCATAGTGAATTGGTAATGTCATTTGTTTTCTCCTTTATTTTTGTTTTTTAATTTATTCTCTCGAGGCATCGAAGTTTTGCACTGCGCGCCCGGGGATTATTGCTATCAAATTTTGAACCTAAAATAGGCTTCTTGGTAATCCTTTTAAATGATGGTTCTGACACAATCTGGCCATAATTATCGCGGTCAGCCGTACTGAGTGAGCGAAAACAGTTTTTTACGAGCCGGTCTTCTAGGGAATGGAAGCTAATAATAGCTATCCTGCCACCAGAAACAAGCTTGCTTGGTGCGATTTCTAGAAACCGTTCCAATACTGTAAGCTCACCATTAACGGCAATGCGTAAAGCTTGGAACGTTTTAGTTGCCGGATGAATCCGACCAGTAGTCTTTATTTGCTCTGAAACAATGTTTGCGAGCTGAGTAGTTGTGGTTATCGGTTTTACTTTGCGTGCCATTACAAGGCTTCGTGCAATTCTCCTACTCGCTCTCTCTTCCCCGTATTCGTACAATATTTTAGCAATCTCATCTTCTCGGTATGTATTTACAATGTCGGCGGCATTTAACGACTGTTCTTGATTCATTCTCATATCTAACGGTCCTTCACTGCGAAAACTAAACCCTCTTTGTGGTAGATCTAACTGTGGGCTACTAACCCCAAGATCTGCCAAAATCATATGTACGTTTGGAACCTTATCTGTAAATTCGTCGTTGGTAAAGTTGGCTTTTACGATCGCTACGTTTTCTGCACTACTAAATCGTTGCTCTAAAGCTGCTATTGCAGCTGAATCCTGATCGAATATATAGCCAAACCCACTCTTCCCTACAGCATCTAATAAAGCAGCGCTATGGCCGCCCCATCCGCCGGTAACGTCAGCAAAGCTTTCCCCTACTTGAGGTTGCAATACTTCTATTACCTTATCTAATAAGACTGGTTTGTGTCTTTCCATGTCAAGGTTACCTATTCAGCAGCCAATTGTTTGTTTTTTGTTTTTGTTTTATGTAAAAGGCACTGAACAAAGTTGTTCGTGCGTGTTTTTTGTGGCAAGGACTTATTGTTTTGAGATAAGTCCTTTATGGAGTAGAGATAGTTTGTGAGGTGGAGTTTGTTTTGCATAATGAACTAGCGTGATTATTTTTACGCGCCACCCTCTTAAACGCGTACTGACTGCCGAATAGTTAACTTTGATTTTGTTTTTGATTTTTATTTTTATTTTAATGTGCTTGTCTAAATGACCATCAACTAACTTTTTATTTACTTAGCGGTAATACGCCAGTATTTGCCTGCTCGTACTGCGATAACTTCGCGCTTACGACCAAATAAAGCTACTTGATGACCCTCTAGGGTTACTCTTCCTTGTTTGGAATCAAGTTTATGTACTGTCTTCCCCATTCGAAATCGAACGTTGAGATCAGCAATCTTTTCATCTAAGATATCACCGTTAAGCGCTGACTCCATCTCTTTATTCCAAACTTGCAATGAGTACATATGAAGGTACTTGCCGAATCCTGGTGTAATAACTACTGTTGGTCCAAGTTCGTCTCTCAGGTCGGTGGGAATGGTTAGTCGATTCTTGCTGTCTAGTTTTCGTTCGAAGTAATCTGTTTGATTCATTGTTTTGATATGTGTTCCGTGTGTTTTCGTTACCCACTCTTACCCACTAACCCCATTATACTACCCACTCTTACCCACTTGCTAGTATTTTAATGAACTTTTTTCGTAGTAACCATAAGTTTTTTTGCCTTAATATAGGTAAAAAACGATATACCGAACATAATACGAATAAATAATGTGTTCATATTTTTTAATAATCGTTATACTGGTATATATGAAGTACCGAAGAAAGATCTCACCAGATTACCTCCATAGTGGATTCTTTGGTGTAGAAGATAGTCTTGTATCAACAACAGGAGCCCTAGCTGGTATTGCTATTACTGCGACAAGTAAAGAAGCTATTCTTGCTACTGCGCTCGTTATTATTGCAGTAGAATCAACCTCTATGGCTGCGAGTGAATTTATTAGTGAACAAACCGAAGAAGATGTAGAAAAAGAAAAAATGCCTGCGAGCCCTCTTGTGAGTGGCCTTATTATCTTTGTGGGTTATGTTGTGGCTGGTATGATTCCACTCATTCCATATTTAGTATTGCCACACATGCAAGCAATTCCTGTGAGTATCGCTGCTGCGCTTACTGGTCTTTTCTTTTTAGGGATTTATAAGGGTAAGGTTAGTCATAAGAGCCCCGCCCGATCAGCGCTAGAAGTACTTATTATTGGTGGCATAGCCGCAACCATAGGTTTGGCTGTAGGAATTATATTTAAAGTTTGATAAGTTTAAGAAGTTCTTTTGCGACCTTGTCTGCATCATGGCGAATAAGAGTGCGTTGTAATAATTTATCATTCGGATTTTGTATATAAATGTCATTACTTATTAAGTCTGCAGCAATAAACAGAGGCCTACTTAATTGAGGGTTATTGTCTTCGACAGGCATCTCTCCTTCTTTTGCATATCTAGCTAACAACTCTGGTGAAGGCTTTTTAGAATTATATAACACATAATCTAAGAATTTTGTTCCTGCAAAACGCTCTATTTCATCCGCAAAATCTGCACTAGAAAAGCCCTCGGTTTGACCAGGTTTTGTGACTAGATTACAAACGTACACTTTTTTAGCTTTAGATTCCAACAAAACCTTACCAAGTTCGTTAACTAATAGAGCTGGAGCCAAACTACCATATAAATGACCTGGTGCTATTACTACAAGTTCTGCTTTTTCAATCGCAGCCTTAGCTTTTGAGTTTAACAATGAGTCTGGCTGTAAAGAAAGATTTGGTCGATAGCTAGACTTCCAAGTCATCTGGGCTATGGCTTGTTCTCCTTTTATCTCAATACCCTCATTCGTTTTAATAACCAAGTGAGAATCTGAGAGAGTAACTGGTATTACTTGACCAGTAATTTTTAGTATTTTGCTCGCTTTATCTACGGCTTCTCCGAAATCATTACTTGTTTTTTCAAGCACACTCAAAAACAAATTACCGAAGCAATGACCCGCCAGGCTACCTTCACCAAAACGATAGTTAAATAATTCCCTTAGATCACTTTGGTCGTCTGATAGTGCAACGAGACACTGTCTAATGTCACCTGGTGGCAATACGCCCAATTCGTCACGTAAAATGCCAGTTGAACCACCGTCATCTGCCATATTTACAATTGCTGTGATATTGCTTGTATAATTTTTGAGTTTTGAAAGTAAGGTAAAGCTACCTGTTCCACCACCGATTACAACAATATTGGGATTCTTCTTATTTAATTCTGTCATCTAAAAAAGCTTTTAGATCTGTAAGCTTAATACGCTCTTGCTTCATGCTATCCCTATCTCGCACAGTTACCGCCTTGTCGTCTAGTGTTTCAAAATCTACCGTTACACATAATGGTGTACCAATTTCGTCCTGACGACGGTAACGCTTACCGATACTCTGAGTTTCATCGTATTCTACATTATAGTCACCCGCGACAGATTCAAATACTTCGCGCGATACTTTGCTTAACTCGGGTTTTTTACTAAGTGGTAAAATAGCAACTTTTACTGGCGCGAGTTCTGGTTTTAGCTTAAGCACTACTCGAGTCTCATCGCCTACTTTTTCTTCGTGATACGCATCTAAGATAGTAGCCAAAAATAGTCTGTCCATACCAACTGAAGTTTCTACCACCCAAGGAATATACTTTTTACCGGTTGCATCGTCAAAATAATCCAGTTCTTTACTACTGTACTTACTGTGCCGACTTAGATCCCAATCTCCTCTATTGTGAATTCCTTCCATCTCCTTAAAGCCAAACGGAAAGTTGTATTCAATATCCCATGCATCTTTGGCATAATGAGCACGTTCATTTTCGCCATGCTCGCGAAAACGCAAATTCTCTTTGGTTAAGAATTTTTGGTGCCAATCCATTCGTGCTTGTTTCCAATGAGCAAAAACTTTAGAAGCTTCATCTGGATGTACAAACATTTGCATTTCAGCTTGCTCAAACTCACGCTGGCGAAACAAAAAATCGCCCGGTGTAATTTCATTACGGAACGCTTTACCAATTTGCGCAACACCAAATGGTAATTTTGCCCGAGTTGTTTCGCGCACATTATCATAATTCGTATATATTCCCTGGCAAGTTTCTCCACGAAGATATGCAACCGCACTATCATCTTCAACTGGGCCCAAGAAGGTTTTCATAAGTAAATTGAATTGACGAATATCGGTCCAGTCGTGTTTACCACAGTTTGGACAATCTAACTTTGCGATAATATCGGTCAGTTCTTCTACATCAGTGCTATCGATATCAGCTAATTTGTCTGCTCGAAAGCGTTTTTTACAGGACTTACAATCCACCATTGGATCATTAAACCGTTCTACATGACCAGACGCTTCCCAGACCTTAGGATTCTGGATGATTGCGCTATCTAGTCCAACTACATTTGTATTTTTATATACAACTTCTTTCCACCACAATCTTTTGAGATTGTTTTTTAACTCAACACCGTACGGACCAAAGTCGTACATTCCAGCAACTCCGCCATAAATTTCGCTGGCCTGAAATACAAACCCTCTGCGTTTACAGTAACTTACCAATTCTTCCATAGTAATTTTTGGTTTATTCATAGCCATAATTATAGCTGTTTCTACCTGCTGAAGCTAGGGCAATGTACGCTTCCTGGCTTTTAATGCTTGTGCTTGCTCTCAAACCTCTATTCACGGTAGTGTAAGTAATATGCATATGGAGGGTAACATAGGCGAACAAAATACTGCTTTTTTTGAGTCTCCAGGATTCCGAACTTTTAATTTTGCACTCTTAGAACGACTGAGTACTATACAACATACAACTCTCGGATTTGCTGAGCTAGATTTGCGTTCTTATGATACACAAAAAAAACTCAAAACCAGTTTAAAAAAATTAGATACTGTTGTTGAATCTTTACAGCAACTTCTTGAAATTTCTAAAGCATTTAATTCTGCAAGTGTTCAGACTATCCATCCAGAAACTATTTTAGAAGACTTATTTCGTGAAAATTCTTGGCCAAAAGTAGAAATTAAAACTTATCAATCACTGTTAGTGATTATCCCGTTGAAAACTTTTGTTACATTGTTAGCTCAAATGTTTGCTATTGAGCAAATAAGCTTGAATAATTTTTCTGTTGGATTTCGCCGACGTCAAAGTAATGTAATTATGCGCATTACCACACCAAAAACTCATTGGTTACGTACTAATCTAGAAAAAATTCTCCGACAAAACGATGTGTGTTTACCGATGCAGAGCGATAGTCTTGATGTAATTTTATTACGTGCTATTGTTTGCGTTCTACACAATTACCATATACGGCTTTCAATTAATCGCCGACAACCGGAATCTATCTATTTTTATTTACCTTCAGCGCGCCAAATGCAGGTGTTTGCTCAAGAAGATATAGCAGTGTAGCATACAAGGTATGAAGGCTAAGCAAATTCTGTTAGTTGAAGATGATGAACTTTTGTTGCAGATGTATTCACAAAAATTTATTCGTGAAGGAATAAATGTACATACAGAGACAAATGGCAAAGAAGCAGCAAACTGGTTACAAACAAACTCACCAAAGCTGGTTGTGCTTGATATTCTTTTACCAGGTATTAATGGTCTACAGCTCATAAAGATAATACGACGCAATGAACATCTACAAGATACTAAGATTGTAGTACTCACCAATCTAACCGAGGCAGATACTCACCTTAATGATGAGCTCCGCTCAAGCCTAAATATAACTGCTTACTATGTAAAATCCCAGATCAGTCCAAGCGAACTTGTTAAAAACTTAAAAGCTCTTCTTCTATGAAGCAGTTCGAAACCGAAGGCTATATTCTTGCTCGATACCAAGTTGGCGAAGCAGATATAATATACTCATTTTTTAGCAAAGATCTTGGTAAAATCCGTTTTGTAGCTAAAGGGATCCGTAAGGCAAATGCTAAACTCTCTGGGCAAATGCAACCATTTACTCGAATAAGATTACGACTCGTATACGGTCGTAATCTTAATATTTTAATTGGTGCACAAATTACCGAGCATTTTGATCTATTGTCAACTTCTCTCGAAGCCGTTGCGGTTGGATATCGTATGTGCGAGATGCTTACTCGCTGTCTTGCCGAAGATCAACCTGGTCCGTCAATTTTTTCTCTTTTTGAAGAATGCTGTATGGCCTTAAAAGAAGATCAAGAACCTCAACTGGTTAATCTTTATTTTTCTGTACGACTTCTTCATTTAATGGGATCCCAACCCAATTTCGAAGACGTAAAACCTGCAGTTCAGTATTATCTTGATTATGATACCGGAAAAATTACCGGCAATCGGCCAAATACCCACTATGGTATCGTTCCAGAAAAAGTAATTAAACTATGGCGATTAGTCTTAACAAATACTGTCGCAAAGCTACAAAGAATAAGTAATGTAGATGAACTTCTAGCGCAGGCAAATGCGCTGATTGAAAAACATTATGAATACCATTATCATGTTCAGTTTCGCAGTAAACAGATTACCTAACTATGGGTTTAGGACAACTGAAGCAATTATCGTATTGAATACTTCAGAGAATACTGCATTATCATCTGTTTCGATTGAATAGGTTTTATCCCGAATTGGTACAAGTATTACGGTACCATTAGTAATTTTAGTTGAAATTTGACCAACATATTTGGTGCCTTCTATACCAGAAAGTGTAGCCTTTGAAGACGTTAATCCTTTAAAGCTCGGCGAAACTTTCTGCTTCGTCTGTTGGTCTAGCTTAGTCTTGTAGTTTGTATATGTCTGATTGATTAAGCTAAACCGCAAAGCATATCTTTCTGCCTTAGTATCAATATTTTCTGGGTTAGCAATTGCTGAAATTGTTGTTGTACTTTCGTTTGGCGTAATAGATAAACTCCACAGTTTGGGAAGTTTTATGCTAAAGCTTCCAGCATACGCTGGTGCAGTATATGTTCTGGTATCACTACTTTGTGCTTCTTCAAATTTCTTATCATCTGCAGCTTTCTGAGCCTCTGCCCCTGCCTTAGCACCATCTTGGGTAGCCGTTGTAAGTTGTTGGCTTTTGTTACTTGATTGCATACTAAAAATTATCGTCGTTATAAAGAATACAACTGCAATTATACCGACGATAACAAGTGCAATTAATAATGTTTTATTTTTCTTTGCTGTACTCTTAGGAGATGTGGGAGAAAAATTACTACCGGGAATCGGAGTAAGGGGTGGCTCAATGGGGGTGGTCATATTAACCTTTCTTTAAGTTGTCTTGTCCTGGCTCCCAATCCATTGGACAAAGTCCGCCAGTTTGAAGCGCCTTAACTACACGCATAGTTTCTTCAACACTGCGGCCTACGTTCCCGTCAGAAATTACCACATAACGTAATTTTCCTTCAGGATCGATAATGAATGTACCTCGTTCAGCTTCGCCATTGTCTTCGCTTAAAACTTCATAATCACGCGCTAGTGAATGTGAGGTATCTGAGAGCACAGGAAATCCTACCATATCTAAGTCACGTTCAAACCAAGCTTTATGACTATACACACTATCAGTACTTGCGGCTAATACTTCTGTGTCTATTGCTTGAAAATCTTTGTACATTTTCGCAAACCCTTTAATTTCGGTTGGACACACAAAGGTAAAATCTCTTGGATAAAAGAATAGTATAACCCATTTCCCTTTATAGTCTTTTAAACTAACTTCTTTGTAATCATCTTTTGTGCCTTTTTGGTATGCACTTACGGTAAATTCTGGTGCTGGTTGATTTAGTTTTAACATAGAGTTTCCTTTCTTGTTAATTGTTTTGGTGGGCAACGCGTTTATTCACTACATTCCAGTCGATTACTTCCATAAATTTTGTAATGTAGTCTTTGCGAGCCGTGGCGTAATCGAGAAAATACGCATGTTCATACACATCCATTACAAGTACAAGCTCGGTATCTGCCACACCACCTTGATTATGCATATCGTAAATGTAATTTTCGAGTGTACCCAGATTATAATCAAAAGCTAGCACGACCCATCCTCGAGCAGAAATACCCAGCGCAATAAATTCATCTTGCCATTTTTCTACACTACCCCATCGTTCTTCAATTAAACGCTTTACCGTTCCTTCGAGCTGTACTGGTTTATCAGTCATATTGTCAAAGTAGCTTTCATGGAGTTTAATTGCGTTTAATGCAAAGTTCTTTTCAACGAATAGTTCACGAATTTCAGAATATGTTCCATTTGCAGTGGTTAGATCAGTTGTAGCAATCTTCTCAATAATTTCATTATATTTTTTAACATAGCCCGCATAGAGCACATCATGATGCTCGCTTAACTGACGTTTGCTAAGTCCTGGTAATTCAGTATATTTTAGTGGTTTAACTTCCATATTATTTTCCTTCCTTTCTATTGTAACGATTCAATGGTTGAGCGTCAAAGTTTATAGATATGATTTGCACGATGTTTCTTAATCAGCTCCAAATTGCCATATGCGAAACCAAAGCTAGAAAAATAACTTCCTGCTTTCATTTCTGCGAGTAGTTTTTTTTCGAGACGAGCAGCATAGATTTTATTTAAAAAGGTAAAAACCAGATCGGCGTCTTTCACATCGGCTTTCCATAAACTTTTTAGTCGGGTATGTGCATTTGGGTAATTCCGTAACCGCCAGACAGAAACAGCCCATAACAGTGGATTAATTTCGTAGCCTATAGCAGTATAACCTTTTTTTGCCGCAATCAGTAACAACCGCCCATCGCCACTTCCAAGATCAATTACTAGTGCATTTTTCGGTAACTGTATTTCTGTAAAAATATCATGTAAATCTCTTGAAAAAGTAGGTACATATGGGGCGCCAGAAAATATAACCAACAAAAATGGCAGAGCTATGATTAAAATTATTATGATAAATAGGTACAAGGCTATTGCGGGTTAGTTTGAAGCCACTTTTCGACTTCTGGCACTGTCTTAAGTGGTTGTATTTTTGGCCAATGTGCCAATATTTGTAATTCTGGCCCTATTAATACAGCCGAGCGAACAATGCCCATAAATTTACGTCCGTACATACTCTTCTCTGCCCAAGCACCATAATCATCTACCATTTTGCCATCAGTATCGGCTAAAATAGCGAAAGGTAAATCGTGCTTGGTTACAAACTTTGCATGACTGGCTACATCATCTTTGCTTACACCAATCACATCTATACCCTTAGCCTGGAGTTCTTCAAAGTTATCACGTAATGAACATGCTTGCTGAGTACATCCTGGCGTTTCATCTTTGGGGTAGAAATAGATAAGGGTTGTTTTCCCTTTTAAGTCATCTAGAGTATGGCTTTTCCCTGTTTGATCAGGCAGATTAAATGGTGGTGCTAACTTACCGACTTCTATACTCATATTATTTCCTTTCCTCTAAAACCGTTCACGTAAATATTGATCCCATTTATAAAAAAGTGCGGCTGTTGCTTTTAGATCGTCTACATTATATTTGGCGATTTCAAAGCCCTTACCTTCAGCAAAGGCGGGACCTACATCTGCACCACTCATAGTAGTTTTTGGTGTATCAATACCAAATGCTCTGCACCAACGATGTAAGCTCCCTTTATACATAGCACTTCCATAAAACGTAAGTAATTCTGCTAAGTCCCAATGAAGTGCACCTGGAAATTTTGAAGAGTTATACCTGTTCGAAATAAGATCTTTGGTTGGTCGAATACCATGAACTGCAGAACGGATATTTAAATATGGTACATCGCTACGTCTACCAAAGAAGCTAATGAATTCATCAGTGGTCTCTGCTAACGCCCAGAATTTTACCAACATCTCAGGCTCACTCATTGGAACGAATTTAATGTTATCTATTTCTTCATCTTTGCGTTTACTTGTTGGGTCTTGATAATAAACTGCTCCCTTTTCTAAGTCAATGTCATATACACCAATAGCAATTACGAAGCCAGTTAAGGGACTAAATACTAACTGTTCTTTAATATATTCCATTTCTCGTTCGTAGCCCGCCGGATCAGTTTCTTTATCAGGCACTCGTTTCATTAAATCTTTTTGGGTAATTTCATCAAAATCATCCCAGTTTTCTGCAGCAAACTCAACATCAAATACTAATCGTTTTTTATTCATCTCTGTATTTTACCATAAAACTCCTCTTGATCAGATAAAGACAGATTGGTTATTTCTTTACATCGTAGAGTGAAACACCTATGTTATTTTCGTTTAATTTATTAATAAAATAGACTAATACTTGTCCGTCATCAGCAGGGCTACTTTGCTTTGGTAAATACGACCAGTCGGTGAATGGCGTGCTGTAATATTTTTAACATCAAAAATATATCTCAAAACGTATAATGCATTATAGAATGTATATATTTGATTCTTATAAATTAATGAGTCGTAACAGTCCGTAGACTACATAAGCTGGCCAAAAAAATGCTTGAAAAATTCCATACAGAACCTGCCAAAAACTATGCGCATGTTGCATATAGTAAATTAGTGCACCGATAAAACCAAGGAACCACATTCCTCCACCAGCTGCTGCGGCACCATTTTTTTGAGCGTGAGATGAATAATTTTTTGCCATTATATTTATTTCCTTTATTTAAGTATACACCCAAAAAGAGTGTTTAAACTAAAATCGTTTTTTAGGCATTCCCACTTCTCTGCGTAACCAAATATGTAGCAAAACCTCGCACCACATTCTATAGGGCCGCCAATTCTGAGCGATCTCCAGAACCTCAGGTTGGCTTGGTTCATTTGGTAAATTATATGCCTGCATAACTGCATACTTCGTGAGGCTATCATCAGTAACGTCATCTACAACACCTGCTCCACGATACAGTATCCCTGATGCGTAAAATGGACCAATACCATTGAGACTTTCTAGTTCCGCTAAAGCTGTGGCGTTTGATAGGCTTAATAAATATTTTCTATCTAGCTTCCCCTCGAGAGCTGTAGCGGCAATACCATGTAATCGCTCGAGTTTTGCAGGATTAATTATATTTGTTTCTTGCAAACCTACTAATACTTGTGGACTTGGAAAAGCATGGTATGTTTGACCTTCTGCTTCTATTATTTCTCCGTACTGCTCTGCCAGTCTAGCTTGAATTGCTTGGCGTTGTTTTATTGATATGCGCTGACCAATAATAAAGCCTACTGCTGCCTCGTAAGGCGAGTGAAATAAAGACGGACGGATATAAGTATATTTTTCTTGTAAACCACTAATAAATGCATCTATTTTACCAACTTCTTGCCAGCTTGCATCGTCCACATCTAGAGAAAGTATAGCTAATGCTTGCGCTATTGCTTTTTGTGTATCAATATTTTTACCATATGCCTTGGCAGAAAGGCTACCTTTTCGGTCTTGTCGAATAATAACCGTAGCAGAACACTCCCATCCCTCTATGGGAAAAGTCAAAGCAATTGCAAATTCTTCTTTAGAATCAACAACCACAGGCCAGCCACCAAAATATTCATTTTGATTCCGTAAACTAAACGGAGCAAGATGTGGTATTTTATCCATTCTTTTCAGCTAACCGTGCTATGTTGCGCATTTTTATGGGAAGGTTATCAGCCATTTTCTGAGCGACAAACTTCGCAAATATGTTTCGCATTGGACCAGTAAGAGTAATTGTATGAGTAAATACTGTTTTACCTTCTTGCGTTTCTACCTTATGGTCTATCGTCATTTTGCCCATAGGTATATTACCAACTGTACTATAATTTTTAAATCGGTCGACTCTAATGATAGTGA
>JAHFOQ010000014.1:0-16864 GCA_023261595.1 bacterium
GTAATTTTCTTCATGTTTCTCCTTTTATATAACAAAAAACACCGCATCTAGTGCGGTGTCAGGACTCCGAGTATTCGGGGTGGTACCACCTGACTTTAATTCTTATTAGAATTATCTTCATTACTAGTCATTACGTGACCAATACGTCGGGTTCTACTTACTCATGAGTGAGGTTCTTCCCGCTGCTTCGTGGTTGATAGCCACTCATTTGTCTTTTACAGACAAAGTGCATGTATCTGTTATAAGTATACAATGTGCACGTGTTCTATTCAAGTATTTAGATTCTACCAAGGGCAGCAGAGATATTAGGCACCTGAGGCAGACTATGTTGCCAAATATGAACCGGTGCTCCATCGGAACGAGTTACAACAATAGCTGGTGTGTCTACAATATCGAGAGCTTCAGCACTCAATGCAGCGTCTGGTTCGTCTACATTAAATAAAGAATATTCGAGATTGGCTTCTGTCATTTGATCGAGCAATAATTGCAATTCTTCATTTACCCCGGCAGAGGCGTGATAAAATACTTTTATTTCCATACATTCTATTTTGGTCTAGTTTCTGCATAATCGCAAATTATTAAACTATATTTTACTTATAATAAAAACAATTTTTAATATTTTGTACAACTATATTATACAATAGCTATTTTGTAGGTTTTTGCCGTTTTTTTAGCTGGTGAAACTCTTTTTCAAAACTTTCTAAATCTGTAAAACTTCGATATACACTAGCAAAACGAACATAGGCCACATCATCAATACTTATTAGCTCTTTCATTACCATTTCCCCAAGCTCCTCACTGGTAATTTCCTGCTTATTTCCAGATAGGATAGTTTGTTCAAGTTTAGCCAACATTTGCTCGACTGATTCAGCAGAAACTGGTCTTTTTTCTACAGCCCGATAAATCCCTCGGGCAAGTTTTGCTCTATCGTAGCTTTCACGCTCACCATTCTTCTTAATAACCATAAGATGAGGAATTTCAATTCGCTCGTAAGTCGTAAACCGTGCTCCACACTTAGCACATTCTCTACGACGACGAATTGATACATCATCATTACCATCGCGCGATTCTAAAACCCGGATATCGGCATGATTACAAACCGGGCATTTCATATATGTTTACCCTACAGTTTTCGTTTAATAAACGATGGGATATCGTCATCATTACCTTGGCCACTCACTTTTTTGTTGTGGCGTAAAAAGGCAGGTTTATCAAGATTGTCCTCATCTTCTTCAGAAAAACTTGGTTCGACAGTCTCAACAATTGGTTCGCTCTTATCAAGCTTTGGTTGCTGGCTTTCTGTCTGAAGCATATTTTCATCGAGTTCAAACCCAATCATTTCTTCATCGACCTGAGGCTCGTTTACCTCTGGTTCGGTAGGTTCAGCTTGAATCATGGGAACGGTGTCGGTGTCTTCAATTGGTTGAGGTTTTTCTCGGCGTAAAAATGGTACTCGTATATTACGATCTTGATGTCGATCAAATTCATCAGCTTGAACAGTTTCTTCGCGTGCGGTTACTTGTGGAGTAGGAATTGAAGAACTCGGTATTGATCGAGATTCGGTGTTGTTACTTGAGCTGAGCCCTAGCATACTGCCAAAACGATCACTTTCAAAACCAGTTGCTACCAAAGTAACTCGTACTTCGCCGGTAATATTTTCATCAATTACGGTACCGAAGATAATATTTGCTTCAGGGTCAACAGCATCATGAACAAGCTTAGCTGCTTCTTCGATTTCGTGCATACCCATATCACGTCCACCAGTAAAGTTAATAAGGACACCTTTTGCACCTGTAATAGAAACCTCTAGTAGAGGCGAATCCATGGCCTGTTTAACTGCATCAATAGCACGAGTATCTCCGGCACCCTGGCCAATACCCATCAGAGCTGAACCAGCATCTGACATAATCGATTTAACATCAGCAAAGTCTAAGTTAACTAATCCATTTACGGTAATTAAGTCTGCAATACCTTGTACACCTTGTTTAAGCACATCATCAACTGCCCCAAAAGCATCAAGCAATGAAGTTTTACGATCAATTATCTGTAAAATACGATCATTCGGAATAACAATAAGTGTATCTACCTTGTCGCGGAGTTCTTCTATACCCTGTTCGGATACCTTACGACGACGATCACCTTCAAATGTAAACGGTTTTGTAACGATACCTACGGTTAACGCGCCAATTTCTTTCGCAATTCGGGCTACAACAGGAGCAGCACCGGTACCAGTACCACCTCCGGTACCTACCGTAATAAAGACCATTTCTGAATTTTTTAATGATTCATATATGTCAGCTTCTGATTCTTCAGCTGCTTGCCGACCAATATCTGGGTTTGCTCCCGCACCCAAACCTTTGGTTGCTTCTTTACCGATATGAACTTTTTTATTCGCTTGAGAGTAATGAAGCGCTTGAGCATCAGTATTTATTGAGACAAAGTCAATTCCGCGCAGTTTCGACTGAACCATGCGGTTTAGTGCGTTGCCACCACCCCCACCTATACCAACAACTTTAATACGGGCAAATGTTTCTATTTCTGGCAAAATTTCTGCCATAGAACGTTCTCCTTATCTATAATGCAAATTTGTAATAATTTCTTCAAAAAAGGCAGGCCAGAGATGGCCTGCCAGAACAGGATAAAATCCTTGCCACACACTCTTGTTACGCTTCAAGAGATAATATTAGTATACCCAGTTGTAGTGACTAATACAATATATTTGTTCAAGTTTTTTTATAAAAACTTATGATTAAAAAATGTGTTCAATTCAATTATTGATTTGTTCAAAGTAAAACAAAAGATGCTGCGTTAGCAAGCGCAGCATACAAAGTATATTTGTGAATTCCTACTATGGAAGTAAGCCTTTTATAATTGAAATTGCTTTGGCAGAGACATTATGAAAAATATTGCTTTGACTAATTCGCTTTGCATTCTTAGGTTGTTGCATATCTTCAAGCATTAACCCGATAGCAGCGGCGTACGTTGGATCAGAAATATGTTCTGCCACACCACTAATATGAGAAATTTTGGCTACTTGGGCAGGAATTTTAAAAACTTCAGTAGCATAGCGTCCAAGTTCAGCAATATTTGCTCCACCACCCGTAAGAATAATGCCGCTACCGAGAGTTTTTGGGTCTTTGACGATTTTCGTTACTTCATCTCGAGCGAGCGAAAGAATTTCTTCGAGACGTGAATGTACAATAGTATCAATATCATACTGATATACATTACCAGCCGAACCATAATCTTCTAGATTGATCTTTTTATTGGTTTTACCCATAGGTCTTCCGGCAATTGCATGATCGAGTTTAATTTTCTCGGCTACTTCAGGGGTTGTGCGAAGTCCATATACTAAGTCTTTTGTAATATTATTACTACCAATCGGAAGAACCGAGGTATACATTATCATTCCATCTTGGAAAATCGCAATTCCAGTTGTTTCTGATCCGATATGAACGAGTGCTACCCCAGCTTCTTTTTCACTCAGTTTTAGTACAGACTTGGCTGCAGCCAATGGGGTTGGAAGTTGCGAATTAATAGCAATCCCAGAGCGGAAGACTGAATTTTGCAAATTCTTCATAGCCGGCAGAGATACCGTAAGGATATGGGTGTCTACTTCGAGCTTAATACCGTTCATACCAACTGGATCCACTACATTTGTTTGATCATCTACGGCATAAGAGCGCGGGATAACACTTAAAAGTTGTCGGTTAGCATGTAAAGTAATAGCGCTAGCAGCTTCTTCGGCACGAGCTAGGTCTTCGAGTGCGATTTCATGATCAGCACGAGCAACTGCAACTACACCTTTTGAATTCATGCACTGAACCTGTACACCATCGACATTGATGGTTGCGCGTTCTATGGCAACACCGCTCATTCGTTCGGCTTCTTCGAGAGCAGCGGTAATAGCACTCACTGTTTCTTCTACATCATTTACCACGCCACGGCGTACGCTACTGAGTGGTGCCACACCAAGACCAATAATGCTTGGGGTAGCAGATTCCGCCTGAGCAAGGCCTACTACACAAACAACTTTGCTACTTCCAATATCAAGACCAACGTAGGTGGCTTCGTGTTTCTGCTTCGTGCTCATATACACCAATTATACCTGTTTTAAGCTTATGATTGCAAACCCTTAGCAGTGCTATGGAAGGGTAAGAATTTCCGCACCGTCTTCAGTAATGAGAATAGTGTGTTCAAATTGAGCTGAGAGACTATCGTCTTGTGTTACATACGTCCATCCATCATCGGCTAAGTATGTATCGTGGGTAGAAATCGATGCAATCGGCTCGAGCGCAATCGTCATACCAGCTTTAAGTGCTTCCCCAGTGCCTTTCGTTCCAAAGTTCGCAATAAATGGATCTTCGTGCACGACATGACCCACGCCATGACCACCTAATGAGTCAATTACTTTTATACCCCCTTCTTCTAGAGTAGATTCAATCTGAGCACCTATACTTCCAACGCGTACGCCGTCTTTTAAAATACTAATTGCATCATTAAGCGCTTTTTGCGTATATGTTAGTAAATTTTTAGCTGCTGGTGAAATCTTACCCACCCCTACCGTTACTGCAGAATCGGTAATCATTCCATTATATTCAACACCAAAATCTAATCCTACAAGGTCACCTTCTTGCACGATTTTTTCGCTTGGAATACCATGCACTATTTCATTATTTATCGAAATACAAATACTGGCAGGAAAATTATTATACCCAAGAAAAGCAGGTTTAGCTTGGCGTTTTTTAAGTTCTTCTGCGGCAATCGCATCAAGTTGGGCAGTAGTAACACCGGGTTGAGTGGCTTTGGCCACAATTTGTAAAATTTCGCCAAGAATTTGACCACTTCGGCGCATATTGATAATTTCTTCTGGTGTTTTAACTTGGGTTTTCATCATTTTTTGGGTAAATTTAGTTTCTTATTGAGTTCTTGTTCGAGTTGCATAAAGATTTCATCGGGAGATTTGCTTGCATCTATTTTGATAAATACTTCACTATTTTGATTTCGAAAATGTTCTATAACTGGTTCGGTGAATTCATGAAACTCACTGAGACGTTCTAGAATAGCGTCTGGGGCATCATCTTCTCTACTCCTCAGCTGCAAGCGTAAACGTACATCTGAATCTGAAACGTCAAAGTACACTACTGCTACAAGTTCGGCAAGTGCTTCATGTAGATACTCAGAAAGCGTGTGAGCCTGTGCAAGGTGACGTGGGTATCCATCGCTCACAAAGATGGTATCGTCATGCAGTGAAGCTATTTGTTCTTTCAACAATCCATCTACAATAGAGTCCTTCACTAATTCACCATGCTTAATTTGGTCATTAACCACTTGGTCGTGCTCTGCTCGCTTGCGCACCAAATCGCCCAACCTTATTATTTCTACTCGATATTTTTTACATAGTAAATCTGCTTGGGTATCCTTGCCCGAACCAGTTTTACCAAGAAAAACAATGCACTGCTTCAAATTATTTGCCTACCACATGCATGATAATTTCGAAAATACGCGGTACAAATATTACCGATGCCACAATAATTGCGCTAATTGCAGTTACTAGTACTCCAGCTGCAGTCATGTCTTTGATTATTTTAATAAGCTGGTTGTTTTCTTGACTAATAAGATCAAGACTTTTTTCGATTGCGGTGTTGGAAATTTCTGCAAAGAACACTAGTGCAATCGAAATAACGACAAACAGCCATTCTTGGAGGTCAATTTTTAAAAGAATACTTAAAAGTAGTGCGAGAATAGCGAAAAAGATATGTATTCTGGCGTTTCGTTCAGAACTGAGTACCATTCGCAGACCGTGTGCCGCATAACGAAAACTTTTTAGCGTGACCATGGCATATCTCGAGTAGTTAGATTAAGTTTTTTCATAATAGTGTTTTGTGTCTGTTCGTAAGCAATCTGTTCTTTACTGTTTTGATGATCAAACCCCAGGCTATGGAGCAAACCATGTACAAAAAGTAGAGATACTTCTTCTGCTAGGCTTACATTATACTGCTTGGCCTGTAGACGTGCAATTGGCGTGCAGATAATAATTTCTACTGCTGCATCTCCTTTTGCGTGTTTTTCGACAGGGTAGCGAAAGCTTAAAACATCAGTAGGATAATCGTTACCTGTATTACTCATGTTAATCTTCTGAGACTGATCATTATCAACAAAAGAAAGGTGAACCGATCCATCGAGAGTTGCGTGAAGGTGGCTTAGCGTTACATCGAGAGCCTTTGTAAACAGAGATTCGGTTAATCCTTTTGGAAGAAGCGTTTCTAAAACAATGAGTTGATGCATAGTATAAGTATTACAAGTTAAGAGAGCCGAGTTTTAACAATGGAACTGAGCTGTCCACCGTCAACTGTACCGGCAGCTTTTTTCTGAGCTACTCCCATAACTTTGCCCATATCAGCCATTGAAGTTGCTCCAACCTCTGCGATGGCTTCATCTACGAGCTTCTCAACGTCAGCTTGGTTCATCTTAGCAGGCAAGTACTCATCGATTATTTCGAGTTCAGCAGCTTCTTCTTGTACCAAGTCATCTCTACCGGCACTTTTGTATTGCTCGATAGAATCTTGATGTTTTTTGGCTTCTTTTTGCAAGATAGTCATTATCTGTTGTGCATTTAAGTCTTCACCAACTTCAATTTTGTAATTAAGCAAGGCTGTCTTGAGCAGTCGTAGAACGGTTAACCGTATCTGATCACGGGCTTTGGCAGCTTCGGCTAAATCTGCCTCAAGCTCTGAGAGGTTGTGTAATGACTTTGTATTCTCTTCGAGCTGTGCGCCATCTGACATATTAACGAATTCCTAAAATTTCGCGAGTTTTAGCTTCTTTACGAATACGTTTTCGAATAGCAACTTCGCGAGCTTCTCGCTTACTTAGTGGCTTTTCGAAATAACGTTTTTTACGAGCTGTGGCAACAATGCCAGATTGAATGACTTTTTTATTGAACCGACGAACCATACTCTCGGTAGATTCACCTTCTTTGAGTGTAACTTGTAACAAAAGTTTTTCCTTTCTTAAAATACTATGCATAAATTGATTAGAGCGAGACTAAAATAGAGCCTCGCTAAATACTTGCCTTATTATAGCGAAAATTGGCATTTATGGCAAGCTAATTAACGAATTTAAGAAACGATAAGAACACACCCTAAGATTGTTATATTTATGTGTTCAAACTTAAAACATATTTTGCTTACAATGAGCCTTTTTTATAAATTTTTGAATACTATTTTTGTTCTTTGCTTTTTTCTGTAGTAATTATTACATCTACCAGTTCTAACTGTATTTCACGCGTACCTTGCCATTCATTTTCGTTTAGATAGTATGCAAACTCGTACCACTCACCTACCATAACTTCTTTCCAAGCGGTAGCCTTAGAAAATGCGATCGCTGAAAATACCTTATTATCTCCCCGTAATTGTAGCTTAAGATGATTTAAATCTTTTCCAATTGGACGCAAACTAAATACCTCTAGCTTAGAAGAGAATAAAGGCTGAGCATGTCCATTGCCATATGGTGCGAGAAGTCGTACTTGTTCGAAAGATTCCTGAGTAATTTGACCGGGGAGTAAAACAGCATCGATAATATACTTTTTTAAGATATCTTCTACATCAAGGTGCTTCATACCATATTGGTTAATAGCATGCCGAAAAGCTGAAATATTTTCGGTCGGGAGTGTAACCCCTGCAGCAAACTGGTGACCACCAAATTTATCAAGAAATTCACCGGCCGATTCTATCGCTTCGATAATGGAAAATGAACCTAAACTTCTGGCCGAACCTTTTGATACTTCTCCAAGTTCTTGCAGTAATATTGTTGGCTTGCGCAATTTTTCTGAAATATTCGAAGCTACAATACCTACGGTACCGTGCGACCAATCAGGATCAGATAAAACTAATATACAATCTTGGCGATGTGCTCGAGCTTTTTTTGTAGCCGAGGATAATATTTCTGCAGTTGTGGCTTGTCGCTCGGTATTTAAAAGTTGTAATTTTTGCGCAGATTCATCAGCCTGTGCATCGGTTTGGGCTAACAGAGTTTGTAACCCAACTCGTGCATGATCAACCCGACCGGCAGCATTCAGACGCGGGCCAAAACGAAAGCCAAAGTCAGTTTCACTCACTTTGGTTAAATCTGTACCACTTACCTTGGCAAGCGAACGGAATCCTGGCCGTCGACCCTTTCGAGCAACCATAATACCGTATCGAGCAAGAATTCTGTTTTCATTAATGAGTGGCACAACATCGCAGATTGTTCCAAGAGCAACGAGATCAAGTAGCCATTTCTCTTGGCCTTCTGGCACGATATCTGAATGCAATTGTATTATCGCCCTCACAAGTGCAAAAGCTACACCCACTCCCGCCAATTCGGTAAATGGGTATTTCTGGCCAGGAAGCTTCGGATTAATTACCGCTAACGCTTTGGGTTTTTTCCCAATTGGTTCATGGTGATCAGTAATAATGAGATCTAATGTAAGTTTTTGAGCATATTCGGCCTCAGTAGAGGAATTTACCCCACAATCTACGGTTATAACTAGATCAGCCCCATTATCCTTCAGTGTTTTGAGTGCAGTTTTATTAATACCATACCCTTCACTAAACCTATCTGGAATATAAGTTTCTACTTTTATACCAAGCTGCGAGAAAAAATCATATAACAATGCCGAAGCAGTAATGCCATCGATGTCATAATCACCATAGATAATAACATTCTCTTTGTTTTTCTTTGCCAGCATAATTCTGGTAACAGCTTTCTGCATACCAGAAAGCAACAAAGGGTCGTTTAGGCCAGTAGTATAATCAGCATTGGTAAAATCTGCGATATCTTTATTCGATAATCCCCTACCAAGTAAAATTCGCTCAGCTAAACTATTGGCTTCTTCTACTTCTGGTAGATACTCCCATCGCGTCTTCATATCTCTATTATAACGGGTTTTAGGCTTCTAGAGTGAGGGTATTGATTATTGATTTACCGTCATCGTTTGCGTGGCGAATTACATTAAAGGTTGCTTCGTCAACAAAATACACGTTAATACCCGCTGACTTCATCGCTTCTAATCCAGAGGGATAATCTTCTTTTCTAATTGGTTTTACTGGATTCTGGCTTGTCCATTCAATGTTACCCATATTTCTTTTTTTATCGTAGCTAAAATCTTTTGGATCAAATTCGTATAATGTACCGCCAACATCAGCTTTTTCAAATCGGTCTCTATCGGAAATAATAATGTGCCATGGCCCAGGGACACCCGCTTCAGAAAATCGACCAATTGTTGTCCAGGCATTATCTGTCTTGATTAAAAAAATCATTGCGTAAGCTTTATCTGGCGTAGCAAAAACAACCGGACCTTCATTAGCTTCCCTAAAGCTTTCTTTTTTAGGGTGAAATACTGTTATGCCTCGATTGGGTGAAGCATGATAGAGGATACTGGGTTTTTCAAGTTCAGGATTCTGAGTAACTTCATTCATTCAGTAATTATATCAAATGAAGTTTATCTGTAATTACTAAAGAAATAGGCTGAAGTAGACCGAGGCTTAAAACCAATTGGAGCTGTTGGCATATCAAAACTACGTCGTGCTCGTAAAAATTGTTGGGTTTCGACTAGCTTATGTCGTCGTTGTTCGGCGAGCTCTTGAGTTGATTTACGAGAAAACGGACTAAATATTTTTTTTGCTTTTTGTATCATTTTTACTACCTTTATTTTTTATTGTTTTTTATTATTTTTGCGAAACGGAATGCATTTAGCTCATTATGCCCTCTTATTGGATGTTTTTAATACCATACTCTGTAATTCTTTAAATAGTAGAAATGTTTGATTGGCCCAATAAACTTTGGTATTACCATCTTTCGATGAACGCACATAGCCAATCTTTTCAAGTCGCTGAAGTTCGCGTGCGATATTACCCGGGTCTTCCTTGATAATCTTAGCCAAGCCTCGAATATGTATCTTGTAGTCGGGATACTTCGAAAAAAGCATAATGATTTTTCGACGAGTCTTAGATGTAATAAAATATTGCAACATTTTTATCTTGGTTTTCCCCTCTTTTTCCCTCTCTTGTTATTACCAGTATAGCGTAATAAATGTCACAATTACAACAGTTTTTTGAAAGTTTTTATGCTATACTATGTACAAATACGTAAAATAAACAACGAAGATAAACAAAGACGCGATGAACACTCAATATTGCCCAGAATGTGAAACAGAACTTACTCGATCTATTGTCGGATATCTTTGTCATGGTTGTGGTTCGGTATATGGTTTTGAAAAAGTGCCAAGTATGCCTATTTCGAGTTCTGCGCCAGCCAAGCACACAAAAAGTGTTCATACGAAACATTCTAAGTTTGCAGTGAATCAACCAGATATGCACCCTAGCAAACAAGTTAAGCCAAGTAAAATTCGCCATCATATTAAAAAATTTGTGGTACCTCAAGTTGCAGAAATTAAGAATCTCGAAAAAACCCCAGAATTACCTGCTCCACCACTAGAAGAACAGGGTCTTCCTGCACGTTTAGCTGAACCAGCACCGCATCCTAATCAACCTCTCCCCACTATGCCGATAGTTCCGCCAGAAGAAACATATGCCCAACATCACTCTGAATATAACCCACACCTAACCGAAAAAGCCCTGTCTGAGTTAAGTAAAGACTATTCTCCTCCCGCACCTGCAAATAGCGCAGCAAGTTACATTCTGCCAGCTCTCGCAGGTCTGCTCGTAGTTGGAGCTCTTGTTATTGCCTATATCGTCATTCGATAGATGTACTTAAGATTTTTTGTCAGTTTTCTTCGGTTTTTTTGTGCTTTTAGCTGAGCGTTTTATTTTCCAGTTGTTATATACAACCAAGAGCGGAGCGGCATTAAAGATAGATGAATACGTTCCCGAAAGAACTCCGATAAGTAATGCAAGGATAAAGAACTTAATTGATCCACCACCAAACAAGAAGAAGGCAAGCAACACGATAAGTACGGTAAGTGAAGTATTAATTGATCGTGTAAATGTTTCGAGAATACTCTCGTTAACAACGACCTCGAAAGGCTTGTTATATCTACGAAGGTTTTCGCGAATTCTATCGTACACCACAATGGTATCGTGTACTGAGAAGCCAATGACAGTAAGAACCGCCGTCACAAAAAGTGCATCGATCTGTACTCCTAAGAAATGGCCAAGAATAGCAAATACGCCAAGTACCAAGAGTGCATCGTGCAATAGCGCAATAACAGCAGTTATCCCAAAACTCCAAGGGCTTACTGGAGGCGGTGTGTTGCGAAAGGCAAAGGCAATATAAATAATTATGGCTAATGCAGCCAGCGCAACTGCAATTGCAGCATTACGGGTAATGTCGCGACTTACTGCCGGACCAACCGAATCAAATGACGTCTCTGTGTAGCCTTTTTGACTTAGAATATCTCGAATTTTCTGGTGTATTGTTTGCGATTCACCTACTCCTTTGTCACTGTATCGAATTAATAGTTTATCCGAACCAGAAGTAGTTACGGTAACATCGTGTACGCCCGTACTACTGACTAATGTAATAACTTCTGTTTGATTTTTCGCGCCACCACTTACTTCCATAACTTGGCCACCAGTAAAATCAATACCGGGTTTTAAGCCCCAAAAAAACAATGCTAACAGCCCAGGAATTAAAATTAATATAGAAATCGCAAACCATATTTTACGTTTCCCTACTATATTCATTTGGCAAAACCTTTCTTTGTCTTTTTGGTATCTTTGGACAAAAAGCGATACCAACGTTCTTGGCTACCCCATTCAGTACGAATAACCATCTCTAAGAGTGTTCTACTTACTACAATTGCAGTAAACATACTTACCAATACCCCGATAGCAAGAGTTACCGCAAAGCCTTTAATAACCGGAAGGCCGAAATAGTACAAAATTACACAAGTAATAAGTGTTGAAATATTTGAGTCTCTAATACTACTCCAGGCACGCTTAAATCCAGATTGCAATCCTGCTTGCAGACTTGCGCCACCACGAACTTCTTCTTTCCAGCGTTCAAAAATAAGAATATTGGCGTCTACCGCCATTCCAATACTCAATATAAACCCAGCAATACCCGCTAGGGTTAAAACGATTGGAAAAGGTGTAACTCCACTCAGTTTAAAGATATCAATAACGAGAATTGTATAAATACCTAATGCGACCGAAGCAATTACACCGGCCAAACGATAATAGGCAATCATAAAGAATACTACCGCCATAAGACCAATAATCCCGGCCATTAAGCTCTTGCTTACCGATTCACTTCCGAGGCTCGCACCAACGCTACGCTGTTGCGCTAAACTAATTGGAACCGGCAGGGCACCCGCATTTAATAAAACTGTAGTTTGCTGTGCGTCTTTAATATCTTTAAAGCCCTGCATCTGTCCACGACCATCAGTAATTGGCTGACTCACCGTACCGTTAAAGAGCGGTTGGTCATCAAGAATAATAAGAAGTCTTCCACCCGATTGATTAATTTTTGTCGTCAAGTCGGCAAACTTCTGTGTGGCTTCTGATTTCATTGAAAAGGTAATAATTGGTTGTCCAGTTTGAGTATCAATATCAGCAGAGGCAGTATCAAGATCTTTTCCGGTAATGTCAGTCGGAGTAAGAGTATTATCAGCCGAAACTGCATAAAAATTTAACTGAGCAGTCTTCCCAATTAATGATATAGCTTCGTCTGTATCTTTAATACCTGGTAACTCTACTAAAATCCTATCGCCGCTGGCCTGTTGTACAAGTACTTCAGAAGTACCGGTAACATTTACTCGCTTATTAATAACATTGACTACCCCATCGAGCGCTTTCTGTTTATCGGCAGCATCGGTCTTAGAAAGATCTGCTTGATACAGTAAGCTTGCTCCACCCTGCAAATCGAGTCCTTCTCGTACCTTTGGTGCTGTTTCTTTTATACCAAGAGCAGAGAGAATTTTATCTTCGCGCGGAAGTGCGAATAAAATTGCCACGAATACAAGTGCACACAGCAAATAGAATTTAGTTTGTAACTTCACGCTTTCCCTCGGTTTTTCATATAACCCGTATACTATCAGATTACTCGGTAGCAATGCAATACTCCTTTTTTACGGTAATAGCGAACAAAAGGCGATATAATAGCAATATGAAGCAGTTAGTGTTTGTTCGAGTTGATGTAGCAAATTTTACCGGCCTTGATGGTAAAACATTTTGGTATAGTTGTGATTCTGCAATACAACGTGGGCAAGTATGTGAAGTGCCGTTCGGCAAACGAGCAAGTCTTGGGGTAGTGTTAGAAACACAGATAGGTGCGCCTAAAGGTGTACCCGGGATAAAGCCGATACATAAGATTTACGGGCATATTCCTCTTTTGCCCGAGTATCTTCTCACTACAGCAGAATGGCTAAAACAATATTATTTGGCTAGCCCTTATGCTGTCTGGACTACGCTTTTGCCTTCTGGTTTGCGAGCAAAACCCAGAAAAACGCTCGATTTACCAACCACAACCCAACCAAAACCACTCAATAAATTAAATACCGAGCAACAAGCAGCCCTAAAAACCATAATTAATACAAAAAAGCCCAGTTTGCTCGAGGGTATTACTGGTTCAGGTAAAACCGAAGTTTATTTGCACCTTATTAAACAGGCTATCGAACAAAATTCTTCTGCTATCTTGTTAGTACCAGAAATTATGCTCACAACCCAGCTGGCTGAACGGTTACAAACACATTTTGGTGATGTGTGTATCGTTCACTCTGGCTTGAGTGTGAGCGAACGTAAACGGTTGTGGCTTAATTGTATTACTCAATCTCAGAGTAAACCGCTGATTGTAGTGGGTCCTCGAAGTGCTTTGTGGATGCCGCTACATAATCTTGGACTCATTATTATCGACGAAGAACACGAACCAAGCTATAAACAAGAATCATTCTTACGCTACAATGCCTTGCATGTTGCGGGCCACATTGCGCAAACTAAGCCAGTCCGCCTAGTTCTGGGGACGGCCACTCCACAAGTTACGACTTCTTATTTAGCTGAGAAGAACTATTTTACGGTAGCTACCCTACACAAGCGTCATAATAGTAGCCTACCTACAATTAAAATTGTCGATAAAAATGAATTTAACGGATTGCTTTCACCAGAACTTACTTCTGCCATAACGAAAACCCTAGCTGATCATAAACAAGTACTGTTACTTTTAAACCGTCGAGGGAGTGCAAGTAGCCTTATTTGCCAAAGCTGTGGTAAGGCCACTCGATGTCCCAACTGCGATATTGCATTAAGTTTTCATGGTGATATTGCCAGACTGCTTTGTCATTATTGTGGATACAAAGCATTACCGCCCACTTCGTGTACACATTGTGGCGGTGAACTCACCTTTGTGGGTAGCGGAACACAAAAGTTGGTTAGCGAGATTACCTCGACCTGGCCAGAAGCAAATGTAGCTCGACTGGATAGAGATAATGCCACCTGGGAAAACATGCAGACACTTTTTCGAGAGCTCCAAGATGGTACCGTGGATATTGTAGTTGGAACACAGATGATAAGCCGTGGGCTCGATATCGCCGGATTACGTTTAGTAGGCATTGTCGATGCCGATTCAAGCTTAGCAGTACCCGATTTTGCCAGTTCTGAGCGTACTTACCAACTCCTTGCCCAAACGGCTGGGAGAGCTGGTCGACGAACGGAATTGGGTACGGTAATTATTCAGACACGCAACCCTCAGCAGGTAGCAATAGTCGCTGCGGCCACACACAATTATTCGTTGTTTTATCAGCACGAACTCACCACACGTAAACAGTACGCTTACCCTCCTTTCGTTTATCTGCTAAAATTATGGTATGCGCATGCGAATCCAAACCTTGCCGAGCAACATAGTGCAGAACTTACTAAAACATTAAAAAATAATCGTGCTATTCGGGTACTTGGCCCAACCCCAGCCTTGCAAAAACGTCAAAGCGGAAAATACGTGTGGCAAGTAATTGTAAAAGCTAAATCTCGCCAAGAACTTGCACGGGTTGTTCAAATCCTTCCTAGAGGTTGGCAAGCAGAATTCGATCCAATTAGTGTAATCTAACAATTATGATACAAAAACTCGTTACCATTCCAAATAAAGTCTTACGTATGAAATCGCGTCGGATTGGTTTTGTTGATGATTCAATTAAACAAATGGCATCGGACATGGTAGAAACTACCCTAAATTGGGATCACGACAGCGAAATTGGAGCAGCCCTTGCCGCAGTTCAAATAGGAGAACCAATAAAACTGACTGTGGTACGAAATGATTTCGAAGACCGAGACAATCACGACTTTACTACGCTCATCAACCCAGAGATTGTAAAACATAGTGTCGATAAAGTTGCTGATGTCGAAGGCTGTTTAAGCGTACCTGGTATCTACGGCCGGGTTAACCGATATGTTAAAGTAAAGGTAAAAGCCGAAGACTTAGAAGGAAACGAAATTCGCCTAACCCTCGAAGGATTCCCTGCTCGAGTTTTGCAACACGAAATTGATCATATGAACGGAATAATCTTTTTAGACCACATTAAGAGCAGTAAAGATCTCTTTGCAATGAACGAAAATGGCCGCTTATCTCCTTTAAGCGGTGATAAACCAAAGGTTGATGAGAAATAATGAACAAAAGTAATGCTCAATCGATTATTTTTTTTGGTACTGGCCAGACGAGCTTAGACGCACTAAAAGTACTTTCTGAAAAATTTACCATTGAAGCAGTTATTACAAAGCCCGACACAACTGTGCATAATAAAGCTCAACCAACCGCAGTCGCTGCTTGGGCAAGAACCAATGCTATTTCGGTTTATAAGCCTGCGAACAAATCGGAACTTTCTGCGTTAGTCGCAGAAAAGAAGTTTCGCGCAAATATTGGTGTAGTACTCGATTATGGTGTGATTATACCGGCAGACGTAATAGATTCGTTCGAACATGGCATTGTTAACAGCCATTTTTCGCTACTCCCTACGTGGCGCGGTGCTGATCCTATTCGAGCTGCGGTTTTGCATGGAGATAGTGTTACTGGTGTAACAATTATGCTCATTGTTCCTGAACTCGATGCTGGACCTATCTTAAGCTGGGGTGAAGTTGCATTAACTGATGCTACTACCGCGATTGAACTGCGTGCAGAACTCTCAGAACTCAATTGTGCGCTCTTACCTGAAACTATTCAGCTCTATTTAGATGGCAGTATTGAGCCAATTGCCCAAGACACAGAATCGGCTACTTTAACCACTAAGACCCGCAAAGAAGATGGCTTACTCAATCCCTCACTTACAGCACATGAACTTATTCGACAAATTAATGCCTACCTTGGCTGGCCTAAGAGTTATTTTGAAGTAAACGGGAACTTAATGGTTATAACCAAAGCCAAAGCATCAGACTACTCTACAGATCCCGGTACGCTGAGTACACACAATGGAAAGCTTTATTTTGGATGTAATGGTGGAAGCCTAGAAATACAAGAAATCCAACCAGCTGGTAAAAAACCAATGGATGCTCAGAGTTTTATAAACGGATACAAGAACTTACTTTAGAAAAGGTTGCAGTTTTTCGACCACCTGAGAAGGTGTAAGATCGGTCTTTACAATATAATCGCGTGCACCAAGTTCTTTGGCTTGTTCGATAGTTTGTGGATCCATTACATTCGTAAGAACAATTACAGGTAAGCCCGGTACCAAGCTCTGCTTTTTCAGGGACTTTAATACGTCAATTCCATTAACGTTCGGCATCATTAGATCTAGCAAAACTAAATCTGGCTTGTGTTCACCAATTTTATCGAGTGCCATTTGTCCGTCAACTGCTTCTACTACAGAAAAATCTGCCTTAGCTAACTTTAGCTGATACATATTACGAATAAAATCGTTATCTTCTACAAGGAGTACTACTTT
>JAHFOQ010000014.1:16964-18281 GCA_023261595.1 bacterium
TCTAAAACAGATTTTGGTATACCGCTGAGTGGCACGCGGAAACCAAAGGTAGAACCTTTACCTGGTTCGCTAGTAAAGAGTATTTCTCCACCCTCTTCTTCTACAACACGCTTTACTAAGTACAAGCCAAGACCAGTACCATCTGGCCGTACACCCTGCGCGTTCGAAGCTCGAAACATTTTGGTAAACAACTTCTTCTGTGCTTCGAGCGGTACACCAATACCATCATCTACAACCTTAAATTCTACAAAGTCGCCAGTAAGTTCCATACTCACCTTTACATGCCCGCCGCCAGCTGGTGGTGCACTGTAGTGAATAGCATTGTCAGTAATATTCATAATCACTTGGCGTGTTTTGTTTTCATCGAGCAAGATAATTGGAATTTTAGACTTAGGCGGAGAGTAGGTAAGAACGATATTTTTACTCTCTGCCAAGCTTTTAAGTTGATCTAATTCTTCACTAACAAGTTTTACAATATCTACTTTGTCGGCTTCTAAGAAGAATCTATTTGCATCCATACGGCTTACATTTAAAAGGTCATCGATAAGACGCGCCATTCGGTTTGATCCATCAAGGGTTTGTTCGACAATTTTAGATTGTTCTTTAGTGAGCTTACCAAAGTCACCTTCTTCTAGCATACTGGCATAGCCCTTAACGGTTGTAAGAGGTGTACGTAATTGATGTGATGCCATACTAATAAATTCGTCTTTGGCTTTATCGAGCTCTTTAAGCTGATCGTTTGCCGTGCGGAGCTGAGCAGTACGCTGGCGAACTTTTTCTGACAATGTTTCAGAAAAGAGTTGAATTTCTTTATAGCTCAGTGCATTCGCCATAGCAATACTTACTTCGTTGGCTATTGTTTTCAGTACCCGCAAATCTTGATCGTTATAGATATCGCCACTTTTCTTTTGGCCAAGTAACATGTAGCCAATAAATTTTTCACTTGTTCGTAATGCCAAACTAATACTTATGCCGTACTTTTGTAATAGATCTTTTCTATCGCCACTTTGCAGATCATCTGCCACAACCATAACCCGACCAAGCTTACTAAGTTCTGCCGAGCTAATTTTACCGTCGCCATTTTTAAATACATTGTTTTCGTAAAAGAGCTGATTTTCGCCAAACACTACAATCTCGCCTTTATCTATCTTTATTTGCTGAGTCACCTCGTGAAGCACCCTATTAGAAACTTTATCGAGTTCAATTTCACTCGCTAAGATACGCCCGACTTCATTTATCAGTTCTTGGCTATCATATCTATCTCGATAAAAAATACGATTCGAAATTTTCTCGAAGAATCTTCTTAGGGGAGCAAAA
>JAHFOQ010000015.1 GCA_023261595.1 bacterium
GCCGTCATTCTTTACTTATGTTATGCACTTGGGCTCAGTATGGTATTTCGTAAATTGGGCGAGCCCAGCTGGCATGCTATTGTACCGATGTATAACTTTGCTTGTCTAATTAAGGTATTAAAGCTACCCCAGAGTTGGTTTGCGCTCTCCCTTACCCCTGGTATTGGTGCAGTCTATTCCGTTGCTGTAGCAAGCCGGCTAGGCAAACTGTTTCATAAAAGTTTTGCTTATTCTACCTTTTGGTTAATTCCTGGGTCGCCACTTGGCATGCTACATATTGGGTTTTCTCGCCAGCCAATGAATCTTGATGTACTAAATGAACCTCAACCGAGTATAAAACAGATACAAAAACAATTGAGCAACAAAAAGAAATAATTACCTATATTAAAAAACCGACCATATGGTCGGTTTTTTAATTACGAGAGAAAGCTTTTTAGCGTTCTTCTTGTGGTCGAGCTTCGTTAACGCTAATTGCGCGTCCGTCTAGTTCTTTTTCGTTGAGGTCGTCGACAGCTTTTTTAGCTTCATCTTCGTTGCTCATTTCAACAAAACCGAAACCACGTGAGCGGCCAGTTTCTCGGTCAGTTATTACTTTAGCTGATTCAACGGTACCGGCTGCTTCAAAAAATTCTTTTAATGATTCATCGGTAACGCCGTAGGATAGGTTTCCTACAAATAATTTTTTCGACATCTAACTATTTACCTTTTTCTTCTGTCTTGGCTAGAGGTAAACTGTTAAAAGTCTGCCGCTCCTCTATATTGCACTGACTTATTAATATTGAACTAGCTTTCTATGGCGGCTTTCTAGTGCCCTTAATATAGCACACTTTACCTAAAAATACTAGTGGTTTAAGGCTTTGTTTTTATCTTATAAAACAGAGGAATATGCCATAAGATAATCTTGTATCATTATTGGTGTAATAAAGTTATTTTTTACGTGATCATAAGCAGCTTGAGTAATTCTTTGTTTGTCTTCATTCTTACTTGCTAACACTTGTGCAATCTTATGAGCAGATTTAATGTTGGTATCAGATAAATAATACCCTGTCTTACCATTCAGTATCTGTAAAGCAATACCACCTACTGGACGGGAAAATACAATTTTTTTCTTCCAAAGAGCTTCAGTTACGGTTAACCCAAATCCTTCTTTAGTTGAGTTCTGTAATACTACTGTCGCCTGCTGTTGAAAAGCATTAATTGTTACATCATCCGACTGAACAATAATATGTATGTTGTGAGGGTCAATTTTCTTAGCTACCTTGTGTACCTCACGGTAGTATTCAAGGCCTTCAGGATCATCAGTAGCATAATTCCCCATAAGTACACACCGCATAGATGGCACAATTTTTTGTAACTGAGAAAAAATATTGATTACTCCGAGTGGATCTTTAAACTTATCAAACCGAGAAACCTGCAGAATATATGGCCTATTTTGATCTATGTGATATTTCGAGAGTATTGTGTAGCATTGTTGCTTCGTTAAGGTTGAATTTTTTATACTAAATGGATCGATAGCGGGATGAACAATAGCTGTATTTACTTTCTGCAAACCATGTACGTACGATTCCAACGAGAATATTACTTTAGAGAAATAGCGGTAATGTTGCTGGAGCCATTTATGGGTCGAAAGTTCTGCAGAGGTTAAATCAATATGACAGCGCCAGATAACTTTTTTTCCTACTAAATGCTTGGCTAAACCAAGGGTTTGCGGATCGTGCAATATATAAATATCCGCTTCTGGTAGTTGTTTTGCCATTTCGTCTGAATAAGCTTGGTAAAAATCAATATCAACGTTAGATTGTAACGGACATATTCCTTGTAAACAATTATGAAGTTCTTTCGTTATATCAAAGAATTGATCGTTTGGCGGTAAAACGTACCAGTCAACATCAATCCCAAGTTCGCGCATAAGAGGAACTTGGCTCCGTAATAATTCCGCTACACCACCGCCAAAACTGGTAGCGTTAATTTCGACAATTTTTTTGCCAGCGAGTGCACTGGCGAGTTGTTTTAATTCATCAATCTGTCGTGGATGGATGAGCTTGGAATACTTTGAAAGATCATGTGTCTGTGCTAGAGGAACTTTATGCATAACCTTATTATACTGCTTATTACGTATACAAAAAGAAAACTTGTCATTTTTACGTTTTTTTTGTATAATTGCTACAGTTTTTGCACCTCTCAATTCAGGAGGAGACATGCCAGATACTCCGGATACAACAGAGTATGAATTTACTCCAGCAACACCCAGTGATCCATATTGGAAGAACGAAGCGATGCTTTGCTTATACTACAGCGAAATCGGTGTACAGCTCGGTTACGTCAAGCTTGGTGAAGGCACGGCTCGACATCTGTGGTTCGGCTATGTTGGTAACGACACAATGCCAGTTACTCCTGGGGGCCGAACAAGCCGAGAAGAAGCCAAAAGTGATGTCGTAAGAATGCACGAAGTTGCCGTTGGGCTTAATGTTGCAGAAATGGAATTTCGGGCCGAGCAAAGGCGACAACCATGAGCGCTGAAGCCATGATGGTTGCTACTTTAGCTTCTGCTGTGGTTACCATATTCTTGGAGATGTTCACAGATACACGCATTCCTTACAAAGAAAGTACTGACGATGAATGATTTTCTCATCTACTCTTTGTTAATTGGTGGATTTATAGCACTCTTTTTGTTATTGCTCTACCCAGTCCGAAAACGATACCAAGAACTTCCTGACGACGACCAGAAAGGCTAATCGATGAACATCGCAATCACTGCAATCCTCTGGATAGCAGCCTGCGGGCTTATCCTCCATCTGCGTTACAAACGTTACGTAGGATCACGATTCCCAACGCTTGCTCCCGTCACCATGGCCTACCACTCGTGCGAGAAGTGCGATGGCTCTGGCAAGTGCGATAACTGTGGTGGCAAAGGAATCTTCTATGTTCCTGCAGCGAAAAACTGCAGCCATTGCGGTGGTAGTGGCAAGTGCCAGAAATGCGGTGGCTCCGGCCGCGGCTAGGTTTCCCCCGATCGAAAGATCGGGGGTTTTACTTTTATTTACATAAATAATAAACTATGGTATTATATTTTGGTCTATTCAGAAGCACCCGGAGGAATTTGTGAGCCTGATTGAAACCGATGAAATATGTGAAACACATTTCATGGATCCCGTTCCCAAGCTAACATGCTCTATTTGTATGCGAAACAAAAAGGCAAGCAATACACTCGCTCCTGAGAAAGTAATCATTCCTGCCGATCGCTTACCTCGGAAACGAATGTATATGTGGGACCCATATCAATGCCCCATAAAGCGCATTCCTGTTGACAGAGATTTTGTCCACATTACCAGAGCGTTTAGCAGTACACAGTTTGACCTACTAACTGAACATCTACCAGAACTTGTTTTGGTAGAGATAATCCCCTCATTCGCTTGGATGGTCGAAGCCAATCTTATCTGGTATTCCCGTTTTCATATTGGCATTACCGCCCGTCGTCGCTATCGACAAATATAGCAATTCCCCACCCAAGAGATTGGGTGGTTTTTTTTATTTACGTATTCTACTCACTAATGGACCATATTGAGTGTCAGAAACCTGTAATTGGTAGTTCGTTTTTAATTCTTCGCGCAATTTATCAGACTTAATATATTCTTTTGCTTCACGAGCAGTTTCGTAATCAGCCAGGGTTGCACGTGCTTCAGAACTAATAGGCCTTTCATCGATTAATTGTAGACCCAATACTTTATCTACTTTATACAGTAATTGCAGTGTTTGCTGACTAAATACCTTGCCCTCTATAGCAGCAAGGGCTGCCAATGCGGCCGGTGTATTAACATCATCTTCTAAGCTGGCCGAAAAGATCTGCCAAAACTCAGCCGTAATACCAGACTCATCTGCTGTAGGAAGTTGATGTTCGGTTGCAAGAAAAAGCTGGTCTGCATATGCCCTGAGGTTATTTATTCTCTCATGTGCTGAATCTAACGCTTTTGGTGAATAATCCATTTGGGTTCGGTAGTGTGCTTGTAAACACAGTAAACGAAATGCGAGTGGATCTTTAATATCCGAAAGCTTTGTAATATTCCCAATACTTTTACTCATTTTTTCACTATGTACTTGTAGGTGCTCATTATGTACAAAGAAATTTGCTTGATGACCTCCACACTGGGCAATTTCGTTTTCGTGGTGTGGGAATTTTAAATCTATTCCACCAGTATGAATATCGAATGGCGCCCCTAAATATTGTGTACTCATTACCGAACACTCTATATGCCAGCCAGGTCTGCCAGGATAGTTTTGGTCGAGATATTCAAAATCCCAATAAGGTTCACTCATTTTCTGAGCTTTCCATAATACAAAATCTGCCACACCTTCTTTTTGGTCTTGATCGTCCGTTACTCTGGCTTGCGGGGTGTAATCTAGATCAACCAGCACTCCATATTTTTTACCCGATTTTTTATACGCATCTAAACTAAAATAAAAACTTCCGTCACTCTCATAAGCAATCTTTTCTCGCATTAGCTTAGTTATAAGTAATTGCATACCCTTAATATGATCAGTCGCTCTTGGAAGTTTTGCAATATCAGCACGCTTAATTCCTACTTTTTCAATGTCATCAATAAAAATATCAGTATACGTATCAGCCAATATTCCCAAGGCTGAATTTGGATCTTCATTTGGATTGTCGCGCTGTATTCTGCCAATCATTTTATCGTCAACATCGGTAATATTCATTACCCAGTCAACACTATACCCTTCAACTTCACGCAATACTCGCTGTAGGGTATCAGCAAAAATGTATGCACGTAAATTACCAATGTGAGCGTGATCGTAAACTGTGGGTCCACAACTATACATGCTTACATGTTTATTTTTTATGGGTTTAAATAGTTTTTTACTCCGAGTGAGAGCATTATAGAGTCTAAGCATAAGAGTTTCCTTTTTCTATCATATCATGTGATGAATAAATGTACTTACTGAGATAATATTAGAGCATAATTTTGCGTAACACTTCAGCCGCATGGCGACAGTCTTCTAAGGCGTCGTGATTACCACGTGGTGGTAAACCAAATTCAGCAAACGTATGTACCGAGTTAGAGATATTTCCTTTACCTTGCTTTACCAGCTCAGTATAGGCAATCGCCCATACATCGAGTATATGATAGTCATATGTCATAAAGTCCTTACCGATAGAGGCAAGCATATCTTCGAGCATACGTGCATCGAGCAGAGTGGTCCAACAACTGAGAAAAACATCGGTACCAAACAAATCTAAAAATCTCTGCATTGCTTCTTTTTGGTCGGGTGCGTCTTTTAGATCGCTTTCGGTAATACCATGAATCTGTAGACTACGAGGATCGGCCTGTGTAAGGTCTTGTTTAATATAGGTAGAGAAATCTTGTTTTTCTCTGAGAGTGTCTTTATCGAGCAAAATTGCTGCCAACTGAATAGGTTTAGCATACGCTGGTCGCCCATCCGTAGTCTCGAAATCGATCATTAAAATGTCTTTTTTAAATTTCATATCTGTACATTATACCTGATAGGGATAAAAAAGACTAAAATGCCTGACGGTTATCGAGTGCTCGACCAAGCGTCATCTGATCAGCATACTCTACATCAGATCCCATAGGTAGACCATGAGCTAACTTTGTAATTTTTACCGGACTATCTTGCAGTTTACGCAAAATATATAGTGCAGTTGTCTCGCCTTCTAAGTTTGGGTTCGTGGCTAGAATAATTTCTTCTGGCTGTTCTGCCTCAACTCGATTAAGTAAGCTCTCTACCTCTATGTCTTCTGGGCCAATTCCATCGATTGGGCTAATTACCCCGTGTAATACATGATATCGACCTCGATATAAACCGGTTTTCTCGATAGCTACAATATCGAGTGGCTGAGCAACCACACAGATAAGTTTGGTGTTTCGGTTTGGGTTTGCACACAGCTTACAAGTAGAAGTCGTAGAAAAATTTTGACAGGTACTGCACCGAACAAGTCCATCTTTTAGATCAATTGCTGCCTTACCAAGTTCTCTATTACCATCATGTTTGAGCAAATAAAATACTAATCGCTCGGCCGATTTTGGACCAATCGATGGTAGTTTCGAAAACTCTTCGATGAGATTCGAAACACTCTCTGGTAAAACATCTGAATTCAATTCTTCCCCTCCAAAGGACTGTCTACATTCCTGGTATGTTGAGATTGCCAGCAATTTCTTGCATTTTTGTCGTTGCTTCTGCCATTAATTCCTTGTTGGCTTGGTTAATTGCCGAAATAAGCAAACGTTCGAGCCGATCAGTGTCATCCGTAACACTTTCTGAAAATTGAATTGAGCGAATTTCTACATTCATACTTGCTTGGCCAATACTGAGTCCGGCAGTAACTTTTACATCACCTTCTCCTGCTTCAGCTTCTATTTGCATACGTTTTAATTCTTTTTGTAGCTTCATTGCCTTACCGGCTAATTTCGCTTTATCCATCATTGACATAAATGTATCTCCTTTACAGTAGTGATAATTATTTAAATTATGTATCACTACCGTTATATTTTTAACTTCGATAAAAGTTGCATTAAAAAATATCAATCAAAACTATTTGATAGAACTATTGTACCTGATACAGCCTTACCTCGCTATACCCAGCTTGGTTTTCTTCGAGCAACTTCCAGCTTGATGGAATTTGATTATAATAACTATGATCGCCAGTTTTTCCAATTAACCATACTCGGCTGTTATTTGAAACTGTAGCATAAGAATTAAGATAAATATTTTTGTTGTAGAGCAGACCAGACTCACCATACCCATTTGGAGGCATACCAGCGGTATATAAATGTACTGTCTGAGGAGTACTATTATAGTAACTTCCATCAAAATACACATACATTTCTCCTGCAATAAGCTTATCTCCAGAACGATAACCCTGATTTACTGTCTGCATTACTGTTTTCATTTGGTGATTAGACTGATAATACACATTTCGAATACCAATACATTCTATCCCGATTAATAACGTAGCAAGTACCGCAAATAACCATGTTCGCTTACCAGCCAGCCAGTCGATTGCTATTACAATTACCAAATAGATTCCGATTGATGCAAATGCAAAATAACGTTCGTGGAAAATTGGTTTCTTAATTGAGATTAATAATCCAATCGCAATTGGCAAAAAACTATATAATACAAGTAATCGAGCCAATTTAGGCTTATTCTTATCTCGTAACCAGATATATACTCCAGCAATAATGATGAGAATGGGAATAATCCAGTAAATAAGTACAAATAATGCCCTGCCGTCGGTAAAACTGAAAAATTGCCAGATTGTGTCAGAAAAGGTACGAATTGTTGCAACTGGCAGCCAACTTAAACCTTGCCCACGACGTAATTGCCCAACAAGGTTTGGTACCCAAGGAATGAACAAGATAACAACGGCGATATTCGCAAGCCACCATCTCGCTGAAAGCCATATACTTTTGCCTATCTGCCATGTTTTAGGGCGCTCGAGAATAATAAAGTAGATCCAAAAAGCTATCACTGCCAATACAGTAAAGTAATGTGTATACAGACCAGCAGTTATTGATGCAATAAACAGTATATATGGCCAGGTTTGTTTTGGTTTTTCTGAAATATGAACCACTGCAAAGAGTGCTAAGAGTAAAAATAATCCAAGCAATCCATACATTCGAGCTTCTTGACTGTATCGAATTAAGAATGGTGCGAGCGCAAGTACGAAGCTTGCCAGAATTGCTGCTCGTAAACCGGCAATCTTTCTAACTATTAGATATCCGATTGGAATAATAGCTACTCCAGCAACCATGCTCAGGCTTCGTATCGCAAGTTCACTACTCCCAAAAACTTTCATCCATACATGGAGTAATTCATAGTACAGCGGAGGATGCACATCTCGAGCCGAACCGGCCCAGATCTCTATCATTGATCGCTTGGCTAACATTATTGAAAAACCTTCGTCGTGCCATATGCTCGATTTTGTAATAAAACTTACTCGAACTAATACGCCAAGTAATGTAGCTAAGGTTGGCCACAACCAAGCAGGCAGACTATGCTTGAGACGTTTTTTTATATCGGCCACGGATTAATCCCCATTTAATACGGAATACATCAGGCAAGGTTTGAAAAGCTGCTTTGGCTGCAGAAAACTTACTGCCACCAGAAACTTTACTTCCTTCTTGGACATCTTGCCAGTCAGGAACATCAAACTGCTCAATTTGATATCCCTGTTGTCGAGCAATAGCCAAAACTTCCATGTCAAAGCCCCATCCGCTCAAGGTTTGACGAGGAAAAATCTTTTTTGTAGCATCGCTTGAAAATACTTTAAACCCACATTGGGTATCACTAATACCTGGCAATATCATGAGTTGAACTAAAAAGTTACCACTCGAAGATATAAGTTTACGAAGACCCGTATGACTACTCTGTAAATTTCTGACACAAATACCAACTGCCTGTTTCTTTTCCATCAATCCAGCAACGGTATTTAGATATTTTAACGGTGTTGCTAAGTCTGCATCCATAAACATTACATATCTACCTTTTGCTGCAAGCATTCCTTTTTTTACTTGCTCACCTTTGTAGGATTTTTTACCAGTTTGCACTCCAATGTCGAGTACAGAAAACCATGTAAATTTCTTGGCATAACTTTGGGCAACTTTTTGTGTATCGTCACTACTACCTCTGTCGACAACAATCACTTCGACTTGTGGAGAATAGTCTTTTAAGAAATCAGCTAATTTTTCTAAGGTTGGCCCAATCCGTTTGGCCTCCTTATAAGCTGGGATGACAATAGTTAGATCGGGATCGGAGTTTGGCATTATTTCACCTCAAAACTATAAAATAATAGTGAGTTATCAAACGATGAATTATGTGGAGTTAATGTGCCATTCGGAAATTTCGCTTTCAGTAACTCGGTAATTGCTGAACTATTTTCTCCAGATGGATATACAAAAAGCTGAGCACCACCCTGTAAAGGTAAATCTCTCAATGCATCACGATCGAGTAATATATAATCTTGTTTGTTTGCAAGCAAGTATTCAGCAGGTATTGTTTCATACCCACCGGCAATAATATAGTCTGTCTTATTTTTCCCCTTAACAATCAGAAACTTACCAACCTGTACCATATTTTCGCTATATGCCTGATATGTTGCTGGATCTTGCGCCCAAGCCACAAAATATTGTCTCCAGCCCTGTACCATTGTAAGAAACAATAACAGTCCAATCATAACTACTGCTGCTGTACGAGCCGGAGCATTAACTGGAAATGTCTTATACCAACGCATAAGCAAATAATCGATACCAATTGCGGCTAGGGTAAATACGCTTGCTGCTGTTCCAATACTCCGTAGGGCATGTGGCAGACCTTCAGCAGTAAGAATGGCGGGCAACATCATAACAAAAAACATTGCGAGTACGGCAGCATATTTGGCACGACCTATCCTGCTAAATGCAACTAGAAGGCCAAGAATTAACATAATACCAACAAAGGTGTTAAGCAGAGGTTCGCCAGGAAGATTATGACGACTATTTTGATCACCAACAAAGTTATATTGCATGAGTGTTTTACCAACACTTACAAAGAGTGTTTGAACGGGCTTCCCACCATTTAGGTCTTTGTTTAAGAAACTTGTACCGCCAGCTCGGGCAGTTGATGCTCCTGGGTTACGGACTATACTTACGCCAAGTGGCAGGAGTACGGCTGCAGTTACAGCTACAGAAACAAGGAGATTCTTCCAATTAGTTTTGAGCCAACCTCGATTTTGAATTGAGAGATAAATTAGCCCACCAATTGGAACTAAAGCAAACATAAAAAATGCGGTATAAGTGTAAAAACCAAGACCAAAAACTGCACCTGCAGCAATAAAATACCCTATTTTTTGTCGGGTATACGCTCTTCCTCCTAGAAAAGCTACTGCTGCAATAATAAGAGGTGTCATACCGGCGCGGAAGCCATCTCGCCCAATAGTTACTACCCAAGGGTTTACCGCAATTAAAAATGCAGCTAATAGGGCTGTTCGACGACCAAACCAGTCTTTGGTGTATAGATATACCATCCCTACTGTTGCAATGCTCAGTAACGCTGGCGCTAAACGAAGTGCAAAAATAGTGTTTCCTAGAATCCATACAAATATTGCTTGCAAATAGAAAAACAGTGCTTCGCGAGGACCATTAGTAGCATAAATAACCCGCCAATCATGATGAAAAATGCGCTGTACAATATCGAGTCCATTTGCGGCTTCATCGGGGTGTAAACCTGGTGGAAAGGTATTTAAATGATATAAACGAAAGACTGTTGCAATAAGTAAAACGGCGAGCAATAAAAATAGCCCGGCATGACTACGAAAAAAAGCCTGAATTGGTGAAGTTTTAGATTTCATTTAGTATCTTTTGTAAAAACAATATATTTATATACTAGATAATTATACACCAGTACAATCAATATGGTTGCTGCAAGAGCAATATTACGCTCTAAGAAAAGCTGGCTGAGTGGCAAATGAAGAAAGGTAGAAATATGTTCACCCGTTAGTACTGGCCATGTCCAAACATCAGTAAAGAATTTTAAGAGAATCGGACGAAATATATATACACCTATAATGGTAAACAAAAAGAAATACGTTGCATGCAAAGTATCAACCTTACGAGCCTTAAAAGTAAAACGCATGTTAAAAATAAAGCTATTAATCATAGCAATAGTGCCAGAAATTAACCCGGCAATAATTAATCCGGTAATTGTATAGTTTGTACCAAAGATCGTAACCGAGCCTAATACTAAACTTTTGGGCAAAATTGTTGCAGCTAAAATATTTAAGACAACGAAGTCTACTACAGTGTTTAGAATTCCAACAAGACCAAATCGACCAACTTGCAGAGCTTCGTTGTGCTGGGGTTTTTTTGTTGTTTTAGCTTCCATAGTGTTTATGCTAGTATACCGAAAAATTACCCCTCTCGTCTAGCGGTAATGAGGTTTAGTGTGTTTTATCCAAGTTCTTAAAGAGCATTTGTTCGGCAACAAAGAAGAGTTCTACTTCACCAGTTGGTCCATTACGATGTTTTCGAATTAAAATATCTGCAATATTTTTACGCTCAGAATCTTTTTCGTAATAATCTTCACGATAAATAAACATAACGACATCTGCATCCTGCTCGATACTCCCCGATTCACGCAAGTCGGAAAGCTGAGGGATTTTAGGTGAGCGCATTTCTACTGAACGGCTCAATTGTGAAAGTGCAATAACTGGTACGTTAATCTCGCGAGCTAAACCTTTTAGGCCACGAGATATTTCAGAAATTTCTTGCACTCTGTTGTCGCCTCCACTATTTCGTCCGCTCATAAGTTGTAAGTAGTCAATTACAATTAATCCTAAATCGTTTTCAGATTGTAAACGACGAGCTTTTGTACGCATTTCCATAACATTTGCCATTGGTGAATCATCGATAAAAATCGGTGCATCAGCTAATACACCCATAGCTTTGTTAATTTTTTCAAAATCTCTATCTTCTAAATTGCCCGTGCGTAACTTCCAGCTATCAATGCCAGCTTCAGAAGATAATAACCGATCAATGAGCTGTTCTTTACTCATTTCTAAACTAAATATCCCAACCGGTATACCTTCTTTTGTTGCAACGTGTTGGGCAATATTAAGTGCAAAACTCGTTTTACCCATACTTGGTCGGGCCGCTAAAATGATAAGATCAGATTTTTGTAATCCGGCCAAGAGATTATCGAGGCTTTTATACCCAGTAGGTACCCCACGCAATGTCTGTTTATCTTTATGAAGACCATCGAGGCGTTCAAAACTTTCCGTTAATACATCAGAAATAGGAGTAAAGTTTTGTTTGAGGTGTTTTTGACTCACTCCAAATAAGTTTTGTTCGGCTTCATCGAGTACTGAGTCGAGCGCCACTGTTTCTTCATAGGCAAGATTATTAATAGAATTAGCAGCTTCAATTAACCGTCGCAATGTAGCCTTATCAGCGACAATTTTGGCGTATTGGGCAGCATGTGCACTACTTGGTACGCCGTTTGCAAGATCGGTTAAATAACTCCCGCCACCAATTTGCTTTAGAATTTTTTTCTTCGTAAGAGCATCCGAAAGCGTAACGACATCAATAGGTTCACGCCGTTCGTAAAGCCCGAGTACTGCTTCGAATATCTGACCATTCTTTGTAATATAAAAGTCTTCAGTCGAAACAACATCGGCAACCTTAATAATTGCATCCCTGTCGATCAGTAACGAACCGAGCAAGCTCTGTTCGGCTTCAACGTTTTGTGGTGGGAGTTTATCTGCGCGATTGGTTACGGTAGTATTATTGGCCATCAACCAGCTCCCCGCCGAGAATTGCCATCGCCGAATTTACCAGTTCACTGCTTGTATCTGCTTTTTGGGCAGGTTCTGGCGTATTTTCAAGCGTACAGCTCAGCTGAATAGTTTTATTAAATATTTTACTCATAACCTTCTCAATTAACGCTCTATTATGATGTTCTTCAATCCGGTTTTGATGAAAAGCAAACCGACAATTGACCAAAAGTTTATCTCCTTCAACATGCGCACCGCCTGATCGTAACAAAGCATACAGTGAATTATTATGTTCCTTAATGGCACTGAGCGCCTTATCACATAGTGCAACAGCATCAGAGTCTGTTGTTTCAGACACAGACTTTTCTTTATTTACTACCGTGGGGACCGAAGCCTGCACTTGATGTATTTGATTAATACTTTGGGCTGGATTTTTTGGTGTGTTTGTATCTGTAAATCTATAATTCATTTTAACGATAGCAAGTTCGAGCGGAATGTAGCTATTTGCTGTAAAAGAGAGCTGGTTCATTGCAGTATGTAAAATTTCTAGCGCGTTTGTGTAAAACTGTATAGATTTTTTGTCGGCTGACTTTTGTATTTCACCAACTAAGCGTTCACGTGCCATACGCTGAAGTTGTAAGAGTAATTCACCCGGAGAGACACCATTGGTAGAAATTGTAGTAATTTTGTCTAATGCTTCTTGAGCCTTACCGTGCTGAGATAAATCGAGTATTTCGTTTAATTCTGAGCTCAACGCTAACCCTAAAAATTGACTCGTCAATTTTTCGTCAATCTCCTCTTCGAGTACCGAGAGTTGATCGAGTAAACTTATTGCATCACGCATTCCACCATTTGCCATCTGGGCAATGAGCTGCAAGGCAGGTTTGGTTATAGTAATTTTCTCTTGTTTGGCGATGTAATCTAAACGCAACACAATTTCTTTTTCTGTAAATGCATGAAAATCATATCGCTGAGTACGAGAAATGATTGTTTCGGGTAATTTATGTGCTTCGGTAGTAGCAAGTATAAATACCACATGCGCTGGTGGCTCTTCTAAAGTCTTAAGTAGTGCATTAAATGCTTCTCTGGTAAGCATGTGGGCTTCGTCTATAATATACACCTTATATTCGAGCTTAGCAGGAGCAACCGCTACCTTATCTCTTAATGCTCGAATCTCATCAATTCCTCGATTACTTGCAGCATCGATCTCAATAATGTCAAGAAAATTCGGATTATCTTCTGTTTTGTCTAAGCCATTAATTGCTCGAGCTAAAATACGAGCGACAGATGTTTTTCCTACCCCACGTGGTCCAGTAAAAAGATAGGCATGAGAAAGCTTGCCTTGTTTTAACGCAGCATTGAGTGTTTGAGTAATATGCTTCTGACCGACCACATCATTAAGATCGGCAGATCGATATTTTCGATACAAAGCTAATTGCGACACAAAAAACTATCCCCTCAGTTATCTATATGTTCATTATACTACTACTCGAGCTCGATTTTAGGTTTTCAATTTTAGATTTTGAGGAAACAATTAGCTTTTAAAAACTGTAAATTAAGAACCAATAACTGCTTCAATAGCAGCCCAATTGGCTTCGTCTCCACCAGTTGCAGGCACTACAATAGTAACCTCATCGCCAACTTGCGCCTTAAAATACGTTACACTTGCATATAATACTCGATAGTGGTGATCCCCGACGATAGCCACAAATTGACCATTATCTAAACCGATTTTAGAAATTAGTTTTTTCCGTTCTACTGGTCCAATTTGTTTGTAAATAAAACTACCATCGGCTGCTATCGTAAGTTTTAACAAATCTCCTTCAACCAATTTTGATTTTGAAGCGTAGTTAGCAGGCACTGGGTACGTTTTACCATCTGGACCAATCATATTTTGTCCATCGAAGTGTCCTTCAATAACTTTACCGGCAACCGTATCTGCCGTATCTGCAATATCTGCAGCACGAGGTACACTCACACCAACAGAAGGAGTACCATCTTCGTGTGGCTTCGGTAAGTCTTTTGCATTGAGACCCATTTGTTTGAGCATCTCTGTTACTTGCTGCAAACTTTCTTGTGCTGCATGCATCTGATCAGATAACGCTTGTAGTTTTTCGTCGTCTTTTTTGTTCATTTTATTGCCCCTTTTGTATTTTTACTAAAATTACTCAAAATTACTTGCTTTTATTGTAACAAAGTATAAAACAAAAGCCAAACAAACAGAGACCCTTGCGAGTCTCTGTTTGTATCTGCAGTTTTAAACTAAATGCAGAATTATTGAAGTTCTACAGTTGCACCAGCTTCTTCGAGGGTCTTTTTAGCTGCTTCAGCTTCTTCGGCTGGAACATCTTCTTTTACCATTTTAGGAGCGTTATCAACTACTTCTTTACTTTCGGCTAAACCAAGACCAGAGATTTCTCGAACGGCCTTAATAACATCAATTTTCTTTTCACCGGCTGCGGTAAGCATAATGTTATAGCTACTTTTGGCTTCTTCAGCAGCTTCTTCGCCACCACCAGCTCCACCGGCAGCTGCAACAGCTACTGGAGCAGCTGCGCTAACACCGTAGTGATCTTCTAAAACACTTACGAATTCTGAAAGATCAAGCACGCTTAGCTTATCAATTTCGTCTACTAAGCTTTTAAACTTAGCAGGTACTTCTTTTTTGTCTTCTGTTACTTCTGCAGCAGCTTCTGGAGCTGTTGCTTCTTCTTTTACTTCTGGTTTTGCAGTATCTTCTGCCATATTAATTCTCCTTAGAATCTTTAATTATCTTAACTAGCTTCTTGTGATTTTTTGTCAGCCACAGCCTGTAGTGCATAGACTAAGCCTGAAACATTGCCATTTAATACTCGTACAAATCCACTGAGTGGAGCTGCAATAGTACCAACTACTTGTGCTAAGAGTTGTTCTCGACTTGGTAGTTTTGCTAAAGCAACAACATCTTCTGCAGTCAATACGTTACCAACTTCATCGATGGCTCCAAGTATTTCTAGAGCAGGATTCGTTTTGGCATATTCGTACACAATTCTTGCAGCTTCAACTTCGTCAGGACCAAAAGCAATTGCTACCGGACCTGCTAAAACAGAAGTGTCTTCTACCTTCTTGTCAGTATCAGCAAGTGCTATCTTAACAAGTGTGTTTTTGGCTACCGTAAATGGGATGCCTGCTTCGCGCAAGTTTGCACGAAGACCAGATATTTCTGGCACATTCAATCCACGATAATCGGTTAACACAGCAAGTTTACTTGCAGAAAAGGCTTCTGTTAGCTGGGCAACAGCAAGTTCTTTCTGCTCTCGTGTTTTTGCCATATGTATAACACCTCAATTTAGTTAATGTGCTGATTACCAAACAAAAAGTCTCTGGAAAATCCAAAGACTTCTGGTTTGTAAACAATCGTATGAGATCGTAACCTCTTGTAGCAGATTAAGTCCGTCGATATGCCGAACAGCTACAGTCTTTGGTAATCGCTTGTAATAATAGCAAACATACTACTTTTAGTCAAGAAAAAAGCTCAAAGACTAATCTTTGAGCAAAGCAATCAGTTCCTCTACCGTTGCAATAATCGTAACTTCATCAAGACAGTAAAAAATTGATTCGCGCAGTGTTTCGACATTCTCAGTTACTACATAGGCATGAAATTTCGGCTTGGTCAGACTCGATACGAGTGCCATACCAAACTCAAATAATGCACCAAGCTGTTCGTCTTGGTAGAGCAAGATGGCTACGTTGCACTCACTAGCGCCACGAAGCATCTTTTCGGCGAACGGCCGGTTACGAGATTTATTCTGAAGATATGGTTTGCGAATTCCGGTCGCCTCTGTCCAATCGTAGGTGACCTCATACCCGATTTCACGTAATTGAGAAAGGAGATTTTTTACTCCATCGGTGCCAGCACCGACTTTACCCGCTACATATACCGTTCGCTTTCTGCTCACTGTGACTCCTTTTGAGCTCGATGGGTGGGCTTAGGTAATTCATCTCACCACGGCCAATATCGTCTTCCCCACTCGCCAGCGAAGAAATCGCAGACCTTTTCTTTGAACATGCCAAAAAACAATGTTCTCCCCTTCGTAGATGTAGGTGCAACCTTATTTATAGCAGATTTTTATAAATTTCTCAAGTTAATAATACCATTTAAGATTTTTTAATAGTTCGCTCGTACTTGTTTGACATTCTACCTTAGTCGAGTTACCCATTAAATAATTTCCTATGAGTTTACCAAATGTAAGAAAGTCATCACTTGCCATTCCTCTGCTTGTTAACGCTGCGCTACCAAGACGAAGACCACTTGGTCGCCAGGCAGGTTTTGTGTCATTTGGCACAGCATTACGGTTTGTGATAATGTTCATTTCTTCGAGATCGTTTTGAAGTGTTAGACTATCCACTGCTTCTGGCAACTTAACTAACACCAAATGAGTTGATGTGGCGGTTGTTACCTCTACGCCACCCTGCTTTAATCCAGCCTCTAATGCTTTCGCATTTTTTACTACATTTTCTATATATACATTAAAACTCACTTTATCTGGATAGCTCTCTTGACCCAATACTTCGAGTAAGCTTTGGCAAACAGCAGCAATTTGGTTAAGATGTGGACCGCCACTCGTACCCGGAAATACCGTTTTATTTATAACAGCCATATACTCTTCTTTCGCAAAAACGAGACCCGAACGTGGACCGCGCAAAGTCTTATGCGTCGTAGTAGTAACAAAGTCTGCACCTTTAGCACCATGTGCAAATGGCGATGGATGATGCCCAGTAGCAACCAGGCCAGCAATATGACTAATATCGGCCAGCACTAACGCCCCATAGGCATGGGCAATTTCGCAAAGTTTATCAAATGTATAGCTCGCTGGGTAACTACTGTACCCAATTACCACCAACCGCGGTTTGTGTTCTTTGAGGGCTTGTTCGAATTCTGCCTCGTGTAATTTGTTACCACGTAAACTATATGTTGCATGCTTAAAAAATTTTAAATAACTACTTGTGTTATGCAGATGGCTTAAATGTCCACCACTTGCGAGATCGAGACTTAAGACCGTATCACCTGGTTCTAAAACAGTAAAGTAGACCATGGCATTTGCTGGACTCCCAGAGAGAACCTGTACATTTACCCCATAATCATCCTGGCAATTAAAAGCCTCTAAAGCCTTAGTTTGCACAAACTCTTCGAGTTTATCGGCATTTATATTACCAGCATAATAGCGTTTACCTGGATATCCTTCTGCGTACTTATCATTCCACATCGAACCGAGTAATGACAAAGTCTTAGAACTTGGGTAATTTTCACTCGCTATTAAGTTGAGAGTGTTTTTCTGCCGAGCAGATTCTTGTTTAGTGAGTTCTTCTAGATAGTTCATAGCTAGAATTATAACAGATAATAAAAAAGCTCTTGGGAAAACCCCAAGAGCAAAATTGTTACTCCTCGACAGGCTCGATGCCTAATGCGAGCAGCTTCGCAGCGGTATTCCGCTCAGATGCCATTCGAGTTAGTTCATCGAGATTGTCACTTTGATTGACAAATTTCATAGCAGCCGCAATGTTTGGCCAGATGTCGGCCAGTTGTTGGTAGATAACATTGCAGATTGCCCGATAGCCAGGATGGCCCTGGGGACTCGTCCGCAACTCCAATAGATGAAATAGCTCACGAGCATTTGCAACAAAGCTGTAGCGCATGCGATACCCCATGCATACTGCATACTGAGCTTCATCACGATACCCATCGTCAGCCAGTATTTCGAATAGCTCTGCAGAAGCGTCGAAGGCTCGCCGGAATTGCGCCTCCAAACCAGCATCGATCACTAGCTGTGGAACATCGTAACCGTAATTGGTGCTAAGGCGTTGCCACTCAAATGCACTCACCATTCGGTGGCGTTG
>JAHFOQ010000016.1 GCA_023261595.1 bacterium
GCATTGAGAGTATCGAAATGTGGCTGGAATATATTTTGAGCCGTTGCTATAGAAACTGAATTTGATTCGTTGTATTTGTGAGTATTTATAAGTAGATCTTCTATTGTTGTGCCGAGTTTCTTATTTGCCTGCTGCACAAACATATCCGAGGGAACATTATGTTGTATATATGTATGTCGTGAAGGAAGAGAAACGACAAATTCTCGATCGATAAACGTGCCAAAATTGGGTGTTTGAAGTAAGTTTGCTAGCAGAGAATGATAATTGTGTGGATGAAGAACTGAATCCACAGCTTTTTTATTTGGTTGTGTGCTTACCCCGTACGCTAATAGACCTATTTTCCCGTCTTCTCGTTTTTGGAGCTGAATAGCCTTAATAGTACTACGGCCAATATCTAAACCAATACTGCTATTCGTGTTAGTTCGTGAAAAAACCATCATACAAAACTGTAATTAGCGTCAGTTTGCGCTCGTTACTTCGTAAACGTTGGTTGTTCCTGATTTGATGTCTTTATCATTATTATTTTCTAAATTCGCCCGTAGGATATACGAGTTTGGTGGATTTCCAACAGTAATGTAGACATAGCTTTGATGTGTTTTCGGGTCAGTGGGGAGAGTAGTAATATACGGTACGGTACCCTGGGTAAGTACATTGAGATTTGCTGGGTAGGCATTGTTGTCGTTATAATAACTTTCCAAACTTGCTTTTATCTTTCGCAAGTCGGATTTTCGCTGACTGTCCCGGGCGCGAGCTGGGCCTGAAAGAAGACTCGGTATTATTAACACAGCTAAGATACCCACAATAACGATAACTATTAACAATTCTATTAGTGTAAAACCTTGACGATCGCGTAGTCGCGAGAATATCTGCATTTTCCTCCTCTTTGTTGACAATTATAGTTATTGTAAACCTGTTATGGTTTGCTCGTCAATATTTTTTTCTTTTATTAAACCAAAAAAATGCCTAAATACACATTTATTACAGCTACGCTTTACTTTCGGTTTTTTGTTATGTTAGACTAAAAAAATTATGAGGGCTAAGGGGGTAATTCTTAGTTTAATAATTGTTATTTTGGCGCCATTATTTCACGCCTCGAGTGTTGTACTCGCACAAACCGGATCGAGTAGTATTGTAATTTCTGAAATATCTATGGGAACAAGCAATTCTGCAAGTGATGAATTTATTGAACTATACAATAACGCTCAGACTGATATAAATGTTAGTAATTGGACGATATATTATAAATCTTCTTCTGGTAAAACATGGACTAAAAAAACAAGTTTAGCACAAAATGTAACTATTCATTCGCATGATTATCTTCTTGTTGCGACTACACTACCAAGTGCCGACACGGTATTAAGTTCAGGCCTGGCCCAGACAGGTGGAACAATTCAACTAAGAGATGCAAATAATATAACTATTGATATGGTTGGTTGGGGTACTGCCGATACAAGTGAAATTCAACCTGCTGTACCTGCACAAGTAGATGAAGTAATTTATCGACAGTTTGACGAACAGTTACAAACAATGATCGACACAGATAATAATTTCGCCGATTTTGATATTTCAAATAACACTACTCCAAAATTACCGCCAGCTATTGAAGTACCATCTCCTGATATCATTGCTACTTATCCAATAATTATATTAAACGAACTATTACCAGATCCGGTTTCTCCGTTGTCGGACAGCAGTGATGAATTCATCGAACTATATAATCCAAACAACACTGATGTTAATCTTTCGGGTTGGATACTAAAAGATGCCGGTGGAACGAGCTATATCCTAAAAGACAAGATAGTTCCTGCACTAGGTTATTTAACAGTATTAAGTTCCGAATCATCATTATCACTCAATAATAGCGGCGATGTAGTATATCTCTATTCTCCTGATAATAACTTAGTGGATGAATCGGCTGACTATGGCAATGCAAAGCCAGGTATTACATGGGCGGTTATTGGTGATACTTGGAGTTGGAGTAGTTCTCCTACACCTGGTACAGTTAATAGTACAATATATGTTGAAGCTGATCTAGCAAAACCAGCAACATCTAAAAAAGCGAGCAGTATTAAAAAAGTCTCCGCAGCTAAAAAGGCTAGTACGAGTAAAGTTGCAAAAGCAAAAGCAAAACCTGTCAGCCCAAATAGCACTACTTCCCAAAACAATTCAAACGCAGAATCAAGTGGTTCGGCAAATTCATTAATCTGGTCGTGGTTGCTGATTGCGCTTGGAGTAGGTACCATAGGGTATGGAATATATGAATATCGACCAGAAATCATTGCGGCTTACCACCGAATTATCACAAAGTTTAGCACTCGCAAATAAACTTGCAGGCTTAATACAAACCCCACAACTTATTGAATTGGTGGGTGATTTAGGCGGTGGAAAAACAACTTTTACCAAAGCATTTGGTAAAGCACTTGGAATAGAAAAAACAATTACAAGCCCAACGTTTAATATTCATCGAAGTTATGAGTATGATAATGGACATTATTTAGAACATTTTGATTTATATCGGCTTAATGATGATGAAATTGTTTTGAATGAACTAAAAGAAAAATTGCTCGATAAAAATACTGTTGTAGTAGTTGAGTGGGCTGGGAATTTTTCAAAGATTCTCAAGAAAGATAGACTTATTATTGAATTTAAATTTATTGATGAAAATAAAAGAGAACTTGTACTCTCTGCGACTGATAAGAAAAGTCAGGCAATTTTGGAGCAACTGAAATGATTTTAGCAATACGAACCGATTCGGCAGATGCAGAAATATATTTATATAATAACGGTAAGGAAATTGATAAGTCTATCTGGTCGTCTGATCGTAAATTAGCCGATGAGCTATTAATTAACATTCAAGAACTACTGACGCGTCATAATTTGGGCTTTAATGGCCTTACTGGAATAGTAGTGTTTTCAGGTTCTGGATCATTTACGGGGCTTAGAATTGGAACAACTGTAGCAAATTCTATTTCGTATGCTCAGGATATACCTATTACAGATTCTGAAGGTGATGAATGGATACAAAGAGGAATAATAAAACTAAAAGGCGCCTCTCGTGGTAAATATGTCCTTCCGCAATACGGTGCAGAGCCAAATATTACTTACCCTAAGCGAAAAACTTGATTTAGCCAGTCCAAAGGTACTACTATAAATACAGTTAGTTATTTTTTTATTTTGGAAATTAATCAAACCTAATCTAATTTGCGTGTTTTGCAAACTAGATTAAGAACATGAGGTGAAAAATGCCAATAGTAATTTTAATTGCTGCCATTTTAGGTGCGGGCGCACTTGGATATGGTGGTAGTCTTGCTGTAAGCAAAAAGAAAAGTGCAGATGGAAAAGCTCTAGCTGAAAAAGAACTCGAAACAGCAAAGGATAAAGCAAAAGAGATTAAACTTGAAGCCAAAGAAGAGGCGATTAATATTGCACGTCAAGCGAAAGACGATGAACAAAAACGTCAAGCTCGTTTGGATGAACAAGAAAAACGAATGCTGGAACGTGAAAAATTATTTGACAGTAAAATAGAATCAGTTGAGAGACGTGCTCAAACACTTGATACAGACGAAAAAGAAATTGAGGCGATTAAACAAGAATTACGCGAAATAAAAGAGCGACAGATGAAAAATTTAGAAAAAATTGCCAAGATGAAGAAGAAAGAGGCCAGCGAGAAGCTCATGCAAATGACAGAAAAAGAAATTAAGGCAGATTTAGTCGAGTACGTAGAAAAGCTAAAACGCGATGCGAGTGAAAACGCCGATGAAGATGCAAAAGAAATAATGGCACAAGCAATGGAACGTATGGCAACAAGCCAAGCGGTAGAGCGTACGGTTACTACTGTGGCTATCCCAAGCGATGAAGTAAAAGGTAAAATTATTGGTAAAGAAGGCAGAAATATTCAATCTTTCGAGCGATTAACTGGAGTTGATGTGCTTATCGATGAAAGCCCAGGAGTAATTACGTTATCTGGATTTGACCCAATTCGACGTCAGGTAGCTCGTGTAGCAATGGAGCAGTTGGTAAAAGACGGGCGCATTCATCCAGGAAGAATTGAAGAAATTGTAGAAAAAGCCCAAAAAGATATCGAACAAGAAACCAAAAAAGCAGGCGAACAGGCTGCTCGAGATGCTAAAGTCGTAGGGCTCCCGCCAGAAATTAATAAATTAATGGGGCAATTAAAATATCGAACCAGTTTTAGTCAGAATGTTCTTCATCACTCAGTAGAGATGGCCCATTTAGCCGCAATGATTGCAGAAGAAATTGGTGCGGACATTAAGGTGAGTCGAACCGCTGCTTACTTACATGATCTCGGTAAAGCCGTGAGTCATGAAATAGAAGGTAAACATCACCATATTACAGGTGACATTATGCGAAAAGAAGGTTTTGATGAAGCTACGGTGCATGCTGCCGAAGCTCATCATGATGATTTAGAGGCCACAACCCCAGAAGCCTTAATTGTTCGAGCAGTCGATGCACTTAGTGCTGGACGACCTGGTGCTCGAGGTGATAGTGCAGAAAATTTTGGTAAGCGTATGACCGATCTAGAAAACGTTGCTAAGGCATTTACTGGAGTTGAGAAAGTATATGCTATGAGTGCTGGAAGAGAAATTCGAGTATTTGTTAGCCCAGAAAATGTAGATGATCTTACCGCTATTAAGCTTGCACGAGATATTGCTACAAAGATTGAAGCTACGCTAAAATATCCAGGAACAATAAAAGTTAATATTATCCGCGAAACCCGTGCAGTAGAGTTTGCAAAATAAAGGAGAATACATGACAAAACGTGAATTAGTAGAAGAAGTGGCAAAGGCTGCAAATATTACCAATAAGCAGGCAGAACGAGTAATAGAGAAGACTGCCTTAATAATAATGAGTGAAGTCAAACATGGCCAAAAAGTAAATATCACAGGTTTTGGTACATTTTATCTTGGTAAACGTGCTGCACGGGCGGGTATTAACCCGAATACAGGAGACAAAATAGATATACCCAAAATTATGTTACCGAAGTTTCGAGCCGGTAGTCGATTTAAAAATATGGTGCGCTAAGGCTACCAAGCTTAAGCATAAAGACTATAATAAGAAAATATGAGTGTTCAAACACCTGACGAAAAAGTAGTAGAACAAATAACTAAGCTGCCAAAAGTGCGGATGACACTTTTTCGTGATATTGATACAGCTCAACAAGGCTTTGTATTACTCAAACTTAGCAAGCGTATTCGCCAGAATGTTATTGAAGATCTCGACAACAAAGAATTGATTGAACTGCTTAATCACTTAGATCCAGATAAAGCAACTGACATTATTCAAGAGCTAAAAGATCATCGTGCAAAAAAGATAACTTCTGCATTAAATGTTGAAGTAAAAGAAAAAGTAGAAACCCTGCTTAGTTTTAACCCAAAGACTGCTGCAGGATTAATGAATTTAGACTATGTTGTAGTTGAGCCGAGTGAGCACTTTGCAGATGTTGCAAAAGATTTAATAGAGCACGAAAAAAGAACAGGAAAATTCCCTGCCATTTTAGTTTTAGAAAAAGGGAAGTTAATTGGTGAATTACCAGGCCACGAACTGGCAGTAAGAGCGAGTAGTGAAAAGATTGAGAATTATGTAAAGAAAATTCCTTCCATTAAATATGATAGTGACGAACATAAGGTTGTTAATTCGTTTATTAAGAATCCACATAATAAAGTAGCGGTACTCGACGAAGATAATAGTGTACTCGGAATAATTCATTCTGATGATCTATTAGCATTAATCGATAAACGTACCGCAAATGATCTATATGGTTTTGCAGGAGTTAGTAAAGAAGAAGATGCATTAGATGGTGTTGGGACAAAAGTTAGGCGTCGTTATGTATGGCTCATTATAAATCTTGGAACAGCATTTCTCGCAGCCTCTGTCGTTGGATTATTTGAAAACACTATTTCTAAGCTAACTTTGCTGGCTGTATATATGCCAATTGTTGCAGGTATGGGTGGAAATGCTGCCACTCAAACTTTAGCCGTTGCGGTACGTGGATTAGTTTTAAAAGAAATAGATTTAAAGCATGGTCTCGGTTTTGCCGCCCGCGAACTTGGCGCAGGTATTATTAATGGCGCGATTAACGGTACTATTGTTGCATTAGTTGCAATATTTATTAATAAGAATCCAATGCTTGGGTTAGTGCTTGCAATGGCGATGATTGGTAATTTAATAATCGCTTCAGTTGCTGGGGCAATTATCCCATTAATCATGAAAGCACTCGGCAAAGATCCCGCTACTTCTGCAACAATATTTATAACCACTTGTACTGATGTCGGCGGGTTCTTTATATTTCTTGGCTTAGCCCAACTTATGCTAGTATAAACATAACTATTAAATAGGGAGCGCTCGTATGAAAGAGGAAAAACCTCAAGAAAGTGAAAAACCAGCAGAAGACAAAAAGGTAGAAGAAGTGAAGTCAACAGATCAAGAAACTAATCCAGATGTTGCCAACACAGAAACGGATCAACCAAAGGTAAAAAAACCGAAGAAGATCTGGTACAAAAATCCTTGGTTCTGGGTTGGTGTAGTAGCTGCTACAATCGGTGTAATAAGTATTACACTTGGCCTTGTTTACCGAAGCAATGTGTTAAAAACAAACCAAGCAATTTCTGACGGCTGGTTTGATATTACAACGCAATCCCAAGAAGTTGTCGTACTTCAAGACAAACTTGACCAAACCAAAGATTATAATACCTACTCAACCCAGCTTCATACTCTTGAAACAGCAGTGAGTAACAGAAAATATTCAGCGAGTAAGCTTCCTACTTGGCTGAATAACAAAGCTCAACTTGATAGGTATACAAGTTTTCTAAATTCGTTTGAGACATATATTAGTAGATCTGCATCGCTTAGTGACGATCCAAGTAAAATCTCTACTGATGACCTTACCAAATTAACTGATAGTTCAAAATCTGCCGAAGATGCAACGAGTAATTTAAAGAACAACACGTCTTATTTGCAACAAGATATGCCACAAGGAATATTTAATATTCCAAGTGTTTTACAAAAAGTGACTGAAGCTATTGCTGCAGGGCAGGCAAAAACACAAGCTGAAAAACAAGCTGCTGCAAATGCTACAGCAAAAGATGCAGCAGCTCTACAAGCAGTAACTGCGTCTGTTAATACTTTTCAAAATGGCTTTGTTGCCGGAAATGCAGCAGCAATGCGACCTGTTATGACTTCTGGTTTTCAGAATGAATACAACTTTAATCAGTTAAATCCCGATCAACGACAATATCAATATCCAGCAAGCTTCCGTATAATAACTGTTACTAAGCAAACAGACGGAACCTATAAGGCCGATGTCAATGTGTTGTTTAAATACACCGACAACTCAAATCAATATACTCAAGGATATGAATATAGTGTTATTAGTTCTAGTGGCAAGTGGCTACTGAATAATGAAAAGCAAACAAATAGCTTTTAGATAAGCTTGAAGCAGCTTGCAAATTACCGAGAAATACAGTATCATTTTGTACTTGTAGGCTCTTTATTTAGCCCGCACCTTGTATGCTTACATACTTTTTCTGAAGAGATTCAGAAAGACTGCAAAATCTGGTTTGTTTTATAACAGATCTGTTTTGTCAGGCGGGTATCGTATAATGATTATTATTCCTGCCTTCCAAGCAGGTGATGCGGGTTTAATTCCCGCTACCCGCTCCAAACGTCAATTTTAGGCGTTAACTTCCGAGTACAAAAAGAGTTTTGTACTCTACAGTTGTTACCTAAAATTTCCTCTACGAATAAAAATTCGCTTCGCTTCTTATTTTTATTCGGTTTTGTAAGAAACTATGAGAAAATGAACTAGTTAGCAAATATGCCCCTGTAGCTCAGCTGGATAGAGCAACGGTTTTCTAAACCGTAGGTCGCTGGTTCGAGTCCAGCCGGGGGCACCAGTTGTTTTCCCTAACCGATCAAAAACGGGAATGGTTTTGGTCGAGAAGGAAGAGAACTTATGAAGGTTATAGGTAGGTTTATTAGAATTTACTGGAAACCGCAATAGTAATCTGACGCGGTGAGTGTAGCTCAGTTGGTTAGAGCGTCGGTTTGTGGTACCGAAGGTCGTGGGTTCAAGACCCATCACTCACCCCATAAGAAAAAAGACTTCTATTTTATAAGAAGTCTTTTTTCTTATGCTTTTAACTATCTGGCAAATAACAGTATAATTATTAAGTCCGAAGCACCTATCAAAGGAAGATGATGCCACCAATCAATCGTTCGCTTGATCAGTTGATAGATCTAATCGATAAAAAACAGCGCGATACAATAAAACAGATACTAGTTGACAATCAAGAGCTTTTTAGAGTAGCTCATGGTTCTTCGCACAATCATCAGAACTGGCCTGGCGGATATTTAGATCATGTTACAGAGTGTATGAACTTAGCAGCCGATTTTTACATGTTACTAAATTCTAAGCGCAAATTAGATTTTACACTTTCAGAAGCACTGGTAGTACTGTTTCTACATGATATAGAAAAACCATGGCGATATAGGCTAAATGAAGAATCTGGTCAACTTGAGACAATCCCTGAAATGCTAGACAAACCTGCAAGAGCACAAAATCGCAATCAAACAATAGCAAGTTACGGCCTAGTGCTTAATACTCGTCAACTGAATGCTATGAAGTATGTCGAAGGTGAACTGGACGACTATACTCCGTCTCGACGAATGATGTGGCCACTTGCAGCTTTTTGTCATTTGTGTGATGTATGGAGTGCGCGTGGTTGGCCAAATTTCCCAGCAACATATAATGACCCATGGTTGGGCGCGAAAAGAATAACTGATATTCAGCCGAGTAAGAGAATCTGCCAAGATTGTGGTAGCTATATGGACAGGCGTTTTAAAGACCAAGATTCTGATAACCCAGCTGGTTACTGGTTATGTCAGAACAATGATTGCAATAAATATACAGAAGAACCCACTTCTTAGCCCGTACAAAGTACGGGCTTTTTTATTTTGCCTTGTCGGCTAGATGTCGTCGCCAAACCGACCATTCTAATCCGGCATCGATAATAAAAAAGAAGAAGAAAGCAATTGCCGAAATAATAAGCTCAGTCGGAATAGTAAAACCTCCATATGCCAAGATTAAACCTATAACTGTGTATAAAGCAAAAAGAATAAGATAGCTAATATTAAAACGATAAATTGCAGCAGTAGCTAACATTCCTCCGGCAACCATAAAAAACCATCCTGAAGTCATACCGTGAATACCAAGCTTAATGCCATTAGAATATTCTAAATAGGTTAGCCAAGCACCAACAAGAATTAGTCCAAACCAAACAATTTGTAAGAAAATAGCCTTAGCATCTTTCGGAAAACCAAGAATTATTTGTGCACCTAAACCGATAATGAATACAAATAACCAGATTTCTACTAATATCGATGGAGCAGCAAGTGCTATACTGCTTGCCAAATACCCAAAGGCGAGAAGAACTGCCCAAATTATCATTATTTTTTGATAGCGATTGAAGATTTTAATTGGTGGAGCAACGCGTTTTTTTGTGGGGACCATAACAACTATTGTATCAGAAAAATCAAAATATTTGCCAGTTTTTTGGAATAGGTATACAGTAATAGTTAAGAACAATAAATTTTAACAAGGAGTTACAATGAAAAAAACATTATTACGAGCAGCAGGTGCTGGCAGTTTGTTGGCACTTATTCCGTTTGCTGCACATGCAGCAGATGATTTTACTACAACATCTACTACTGATGCAGCTACAACTGCAGCAGGAGGCACTGCAGCAGCAGGGCTGGTAGGTGGAATATTAATTTTTTGGTTAATCTTTCTCGTTATCGGTCTTGGTTTGTTTATTTTTTGGATCATTATGCTTATCGATGCATTCAAACGAACAAACTGGCAGGATGATAACCAAAAGAATTTATGGCTCATTATGCTAATCGTATCTATCTTTGTGGGTCTATCTGGACTCGCAGCCATACTTTACTACTTTATTGTAAAACGTGCACTTGATAGTAAAGCAACTGTTTCAGATACACCACCTACACAAGCTCCACCAGCTGCTCAATAGTTGCTCTACTCTTCTAGAAAAGAACCTGCAAAAGGTTCTTTTCTTTTAGGGGTAAATATAGTAGAATATACAGGTTAGTTTTGCCAGTTTCGCGCCCTTAGCTCAGCTGGATAGAGCGTCTGGCTTCGGACCAGAAGGCCGGGGGTTCGAATCCCTCAGGGCGCACCATACACAATTGACGAGGGTCTGTAGCTCAATTGGTAGAGCAGTTGCCTCTTAAGCAATTGGTTGTGGGTTCGAGTCCCACCGGACCCACCAGATTAATATATTTATGCACTACGGGGTGTGGCGCAGTTGGCTAGCGCGCGTCGTTTGGGACGATGAGGCCGGAGGTTCGAGTCCTCTCACCCCGACCATAACAAGTACCGGTTTTATTAACCGGTTTTTGTTTTGGTGATATAATAATACATATGGATGCTAATACTCTATTTGGACAATATTGGTGGTTAGTTCTTATTGGTCTTGCTTGGAGTTTAGGCTGGAAAGGTTGGGCGCTGTGGATTGCTGCCCGCAAAGAGCAAAAAGTTTGGTTTATTGTCTTTCTTATTGTTAATACAGTAGGGATATTAGAAATCTTTTACATCTTTTATTTCTCTAAACAAACTGTGAGCAAAAAATCTCAACAAAAATAATGCTAATCAGGTTTAAGTTTAATCCAGCCTGTGTAATAATCAGTTTGTGAAAGATAACAAAATATCGAAACAAGCCAAATCTTCGAATAAGGATGGTTTTGAAATAAAGAAGCATTCAATTCATTCAACTAATACTCAGAATAAAGAATCGAAGAAGAAGGCTAATATACATCAGAAAAAAATTATTACTTTGGCATTAATGCTTATCGCAGGTGTGCTATTAGGCGTTGGTATTTATATATTAGTATTATCGTTAACACCTAAGGTTGGTAAAAAGTCTGTAGCCCAAGTTAAGGCAGAACAGCAAAAACCAACAAACCCTGAGGTAAACATGTTATATATTCCTACTGCTGGCATAAGCTCGGAAATTGGTGAAGGTGATATTCGCATTCTCGATCAAGGAAGGGTATGGCATCGTTTTCCAAAAGAAGGAGACCCAACTAAAGGTGGAAATACTATCCTAACTGGTCATAGTTTTGTTTGGGGTTACACACCAAAACAAGTTAAGAATGATTCGATTTTTTATCATCTTGCAGATACAAAAGTAGGAGATAGTATCACTGTGCACTGGGATAAAAAAGATTATGAGTATAAAGTTACCGAAGTAAAAACGGTAAAACCCAACGAAACGAGTATTGAAGCACCGAGCAAAGAACCAAAACTTACTATCTATACATGTACTATTGGTGGCAGTGCTGACGGTAGAGTAGTGGTAATTGCTGAGCCAGCTAAGTAATAATTATTGACTATCTTGATATACCTACAGTACACTTATAAGCATGAGAAGATTATCAATCTTTGGACTTTGCTTGGTACTAGGATTACTATGTGTTGTTATAGTTTCACCTAAGGCCCACGCAGCTACTATCTTTACGGTTGATGACGCAGGTGATGATTCAGCTGTTGATCCAAGTGTTGGTTGTGCAACTGCTGGCGGTGGGTGTACATTGCGCTCAGCAATAGAGGCAGAAGAAGCTGCAGTTGGAATAAATCATGCTATTCGATTTAATATTCCGGGCCCAGGAGTACACACAATTACACTCACATCAGAATTGCCACATATTACTAAGAGAGTAACGATTGATGGAACCAGCCAACCCGGGGCAAGTTGTGGCACTCTCGTACCAGATAATTTACCCGGCAGCAGTATTCCACATACGCTATTAATTGAAGTAAATGGCACAGCGACAGGGGCTAATACATTGACGTTTGAATCTACAGCATCTGGTATATCCTTAAAAGGACTGATATTAAATAACCCAGCAGATGGTTGGAATTCATTATTTATTGCTGGCTACGATCCTGGATACTCCGCACAGGTTAATTGTAATTATTTTGGTACAGATAGTACTGGAGAAACAGCGCAGACTCCTGTTGAATCAAATGCTATTGTTGGTTTTTTGCATGGCGGTTCTATACAAAATAACTTAATTTCTGGATATAAGTCAGCTGGTGGACAAGGGGTGGGTATTGTAATAAATGGTGATGCCTTTACTATTCAGAATAACCTAATTGGTACTACTGCTGATGGTATAACTGCACTTGGTAACAAGTCTGGTATTTGGTTGCAGTCACATAATTCAAGTTCATCTCCTGCGGGAACTGTTAATCATAATGTTATTAGCGGTAATGAAACGATTGGTATAAAAAACGGCGAAGATACATATAGTGGTAATAACTCGGTTATTATCGGTAATTATATTGGGTTAAATGTAGAAGGTACCGCACTCGGGAATGGCGGCGATGGTATCTATAGCATAAGTGCAAGTAATTTTACCATTGGAGGAATTTTAGATACTGATAGAAACGTAATTTCAGCCAATGGGGGGAACGGTATTCATGTCTTCTCACAAGGTGATGATGGCTCAGGCTGTTATAGTAGTACATCTGGTCAAATATTCGGTAATTACATTGGTACCAATAGTTCTGGCGAAGTAAGTACCGGGTATGGTAATCAAGCTTCCGGCATTACATTTAATGAGGTTGATACAAATTGTTCTCATGGGTCGATATTTAGTCAGACTGTCGGTGGAGATAACACTGGCGAACCAAACATAATTGCAGGGAATACATTGGATGGGGTACGTGTTTATCAGGTTCCGGATTCTGGTACCGATGTTTTTGGGATTGCTATTCTTGCTAACAATATATTTAGTAACGGTAACCTAGGTATTAATCTTGCAGCTGACAGTACTGGTTCTGGTACAGCTGACACAGACCTTGGTCCTAATGTTATTAATAACTTCTTAATGAGCTATCCAGCAACGAATGCCAATTACTATATTAATCATGCAGTTATTAACTCAACCGCCTACACCGGTAATCAATTAACCGTAAATTATAATTTTCAAGCCAATGGAGTGCAGGAAAGTCCTTACGATTTACTTGCAAGTAATCTTGTTGGCTACCGACTCGATTTTTATTTAAACGATAATGCTCAAGATGGTGCTTACGCTGGATACAACCAGGGTAAAACATATTTAGGATCATTTATAGTAAATGGAAGTGAGACAAATGCCACTCATACTTTTACCAGTCCAGTTACATTAACTGGTAACCAAAGTATCAGCACAACTACTACAGTATTATGGCAAGACCTTTCTAGTTGTAATGGAGTACAGCAAGGAAGTAGCCCGCCATATAGCTACTGTGGCCCACAATAAATAATGAAAGGAAAATTATGAAATTATCAAATCAAACAATGAGCAATAAAATTAAGTTGATACTTGTAGCAGCAATTGCGCTACTAGGAACTTTGTTTTTTTCTTATAGTGTAAATGCTCAAGAAATAACTCCTGCTGCTGGTACGTATAGTTATGGTTCGACTTCAGAATTCTCACCATATGTAGCTCTTACAGCTAGCACAACTCTCGCACCAACAGGTGCTGACCAAAACACTGGCTACTTGGCATTTGCAGTGCTTGCTTTAGCGGCTTCAGGGATCTTACTCTATCTAGCAAAAAATCGTTTGCTACCAATTAAAATTAGTAAATGAAAGTTAACTGCATTAGTATAAACGAACGGCTAAACATGAGAAGATTACAAATCTTTGGTGCAATGTTAGTTTTAGCATTGCTTTGTGTCCTTACGCTTACTTCTACTGCACATGCCGCAACCTTCATTGTAGATAGCACAGGCGACCAAAGCGATGGGGTGCCTGGCAACGGTGTGTGTTTAACAATTGTAAATACTTGTACTTTGCGAGCTGCAATAGAAGAGGCCAATGCTTTTGCTGGTGCAGACACTGTTAATTTTAATATTGCTGGAGCCGGGGTACAAACTATTACTCCTACAACAACACTTCCAGCAGTAGTAGAGACTATCACCATTGATGGATCAACTCAGTCCGGTGCAACTTGCGGTGATTTAGTTCCGGACAGTCTGCCAGCTCAAAATAATACTCCTCATAATTTATTGATTCAAATAACTCGCACTGGAGATGATTCGTCTGATAATATCCTATCTATAAATACTGGAGTAGGTGAAGATGCATCAAACTCTACAATAAGAGGCTTAGTGATAAATAGCTCTGGTAATAATAGTAGCTTTACTGCAATTAATATAAACTCTGATTACAACGATCCAAATACCAATATTACTGTGGAGTGCAACTATATTGGCACGAATCCTGCTGGTACCAGCAGTGATAGTACCACCAATTATGGTGTTTATGTTCAGAATATTGATTATATAAATATCGCTGATAATCTGATTAGTGTTAATGGAGACGGTACCATTGTAGGAAATAGTTACGCTGCAATCGAAACAAACTTAATCGGTACAGATATAAGTGGTAATGTAAGCCTTAACCAAGATAATGGTATAGTTGGTAATCTTTATGGCGATACTAATCCCTCTAGGGTAACGGGGAATATCATCTCGGGTAATCAAGCCATGGGTATGAACTTAGGAGGTAGCGAGTTTATAGTTAACGGTAATTACATCGGAGTATCTATGAGTGGTACTCCTCTAGGAAATGGTAGTGTGGGAATGAGAGTAGATTCAGGTAGTTCTGATTATACTATCGGAGGAGCTACTTCAGATGATCGAAATGTAATTTCTGCCAATCAAGGTAATGGTTTAAATATATACAATTATCACCAGATAGGTGACGGTTGTCCAAATACAGTTAATTATAATGGTAAAGTATGGGGTAATTTGATCGGTACTAATGCTAGTGGAGCTGTACAGGCAGGCTTTGGAAACACTGGAAGTGGAATACAGGTAAATGAAACAATTTTTAACCTGAGTTGTGTTCAGAGTATCTATAAAATCCAAATTGGTGGAATTGCAACAGGAAATGCTAATGTTATTGCTGGCAACACTCAAGATGGTGTAAGAATATTTCAGAACCCTGGAGCAGACGTATTTAGTGTAAGCACAATAGGCAATAGTATATTTAGTAACGGTAACCTAGGAATTAACCTAGCCGCCGATAGTACTGGTTCTGGTACTGCCGACACCGACCTAGGCCCTAATGTTATTAATAACTTCTTAATGAGCTATCCAGCAACGAACGCCAATTACTACATAAATCATGCTGTAATTAACTCTACTTCGTACACCGGAAATCAATTAACCGTAAATTACAACTTCCAAGCCAATGGAGTAGAAGCAAGTGGTGATGGAGTAAGTTTATTACCTACTGATCTTGTTGGCTACCGACTTGACTTCTATTTAAACGATAACGCTCAAGATGGAGCATATGAAGGTTACAACCAAGGTAAAACACATTTAGGTTCGTTCATTGTAGACGGGAGCGAAACTAATGCTACGCATACTTTTACAAGTCCGGTTACATTAACTGCGAACCAAAGTGTTAGTTCAACTGTAACGGCTTTGTGGGAAAATATGTCTTGCCCAAATAACAATAACCGTGGTGGTGATGGACCACCGTATTCGGCTTGTAGTGATTAGCTTTTATTAGGTCGAACATATAACTGCATAACCGTAACATTGCTATACACAGAGATAATTTGTAGGTAAAATATATAACATGAAACTCTTACGTTTATTCGCACTGATCTTAGTAAGCTTTGCCTTATCACTTATTTTGGCTAATACTGCACATGCTGCTACCTTTACAGTAGATGACACTGGTGATGCTTCTGCAGTTGATCCTAATGTAAGTTGCGATACCGCAGGAAATGTTTGTACTCTACGTTCTGCTATTGAAGCCGCTAATACTCAAGCCGGTGCTGATACGATTGAATTTACTATTACTGGCGGTGATGTACATACTATTACGCCAGGCTCAGCCCTACCAGATATTACTGAACAATTAACTATAGATGGGTCTTCTCAGCCTGGAGCCACATGCGGAACATTGGTCCCCACAACACTGCCAGGCAGTAATACCCCACATACACTCTCGATAGTGGTAGATGGTAGTAGCTCTAATGACTCTATTTCCTTACACTTTGCTGATGGCTCGAGTAATTCGATTGTAAGAGGATTAGTTCTCAATCACACAACAGGGTATGCAACTGCGTTACAAATAGATTCTACAGTAGCTGATATGTTAGTAGAATGTAATTACTTTGGCACCAACGCCGCAGGCGATACGATCATTGCAAACAGTGGTGTAGATATCGGAGCTTTTATTAATAATGGTAGTACTACTATTCAAAACAATCTAATTTCGGGTAGTGATTTATCTGGTATTCAAGTAAGTAGTGCTACAATACAGAACAATCTTATCGGAACAAATGCTACAGGAACAAGCGCTCTACCAAACACAGGCGACGGCATATTTACTGGTAATGGTGCGAACGTAACAATTACTCATAATGTTATAAGTGGTAATGGTAATAACGGGATTAATATGCAAAGTGGTTACTCAAACAGTATAACTGCTAACTATATCGGCCTTAGTATTACTGGTACACCATTAGGTAACGGTGGGGCGGGAATCTCAGCATTTGGTACAAGTGATTTTACTATTGGTAGTACTCTTGCTAGAAATATGATATCTGCAAATTCTGGTGATGGGATACACATATATAGTAACTGTTATACAGACTATTCTATTGGTTCAACTACAATCAACAATTATATTGGCACAAATGTTTCTGGTGAAGTTCAGTCAGGCTATGGTAATAATGGTGCAGGTATTGAAGTAAATGAATATCAAGGTAGTTGTGAATCAGTTTATAATCACAAAATAGGTGGCGACTCAGCCAGTGAGCCACCTAATATTATTGCAGGTAATAGTCAACAGGGCATTTTGGTACATCAAGATAATAATCATGATGTTTTTAGTGTGACGATACTAGGAAACAGCATTTTTGGTAATGGTCAGTTTGGTATTGATCTAGCTGCAGACAGCGATAATAGCGGTACAGCAGATACTGATCTGGGTCCTAATCTTATTAATGCTTTTTTAATGAGTTATCCAACTACAAATGCGAACTATTATCTCAATCGACCAACTATTACAAGTACAAGTTTTACCGGTAATCAACTAACTGTTAATTATAATTTTCAAGCTAACCAAGCCGATAATAGTACGTTGTTTCAGACAGATGTAGTTGGGTATAGACTTGATTTCTATCTGAATGATAGTGGCCAAGACGGTGCTTATGCTGGATATAATCAGGGCAAGACACATATAGGATCATTCATTGTAAATGGGAGTGAAACAAATTCTGCTCATACATTTATAAGTCCTTCTGTATTAGCTAATGGACAAACAGTCAATGCAACTTCGACGGTACTTTGGAAGAATATTCCACAAACAGTTTGCTCAAATCCGGATACATATTATGGAGACGGACCACCATACTTGTCTTGTATTCCTCCTCAACCATAGCCTACTTGATAAAGCAACCTATAATTATTTGTCTCAATTGATGTAATGCACTATAATTTAATTTAATGAAACTCTTACGTTTAATCGCACTCATCTTTGTAAGTTTTGCCTTATCACTTATTTTGGTAAATACCGCACATGCCGCTACCTTTACTGTAGATGACACTGGTGATGCTTCTGCAGTTGACCCTAATATAAGTTGTGACACCGCAGGAAATGTCTGTACTATACGTTCTGCTATTGAAGCTGCTAATACTCAAGCTGGCGCTGATACGATTGAATTTACTATTGCTGGCGGTGGTGTACATACTATTACACCCGGGTCAGCACTACCAGATATTACCTATCAATTAACTATAGATGGGTCTTCTCAGCCTGGAGCCACATGCGGAACATTGGTCCCAGCTACATTACCAAGTAGTAATACTCCACATACACTGCTGATTGAGGTGAATGGTGGGGGTATGTTAATGAATATCCTAAACTTAGGGGA
>JAHFOQ010000017.1 GCA_023261595.1 bacterium
GATACGTTGCAGCAATAGCAGCACAAATGTTATCGAGCATATGTTCACCAACTAAAGCTATATTATCAATTGGCATAACCGAGCTGTTTTTAAACCATATCCGACCTGAATCAACTCGTACACTATCTTCTTTTTTTGAATTTCGATCATATGGGATTTTTGTTAGAGCTAGCGACTGTAACGCTGCTTTAGCCACTTCAGGATTCGCTTCGTAGTATACTGCAATATCATTTTTCTTCTGAAAAGCAAAAATATTAGCTTTTGCTTGCAAGTACTCATCCATATCTGTGTGTACATCGAGATGATCTTGTTCAACCATAAGATGTACCGCAATATGCGGGCTCTGAGTAATGTCCATTAACTGAAAACTCGAAAGCTCGTACACCACCCAGTGGTTTGCTTTGATGTCTGGTAATTCATCGAGTGCCGAAACACCGATGTTACCTACCAAATGAACATACTTATTGTCTGCTTCTAAAAATTTAGCAATGAGTGTAGCTGTAGTGCCTTTACCTTTTGTACCGGTAACTCCAATGATTGGTGCGGGGCAATGCGCAAAAAACTCTTTTGTATTCGATGTAATTTTTTCTGCATCTGCGTGTATTTTGCTTAAATGAGTGCCAGGACTTCGAACGATAAGATCATATTTATCTACATCATCTAAATAATTTGGTCCAGTTACAAATTTAGCTTTAGGGAACTGAGTTTCATCAATCGGTTTTTGATCGAGAATAGTTATTTCACTATTTTTATCAGAAGAAAAATATCGATAGTTGCTTAAGCCTTCAACTCCTCCTCCAATAATCGCAATCTTTTTCATACGTGTATTATAGCGTAATTAGTTGGGTCAACATATTTATTGTATTCCCATAAGCTGAGTGTCGAAAACCAATGGAGTATTTGGTGCAATTGTTGGTGGATACCCACGTGCGCCATATGCCAGTACTGCTGGAATGGTTAGTCTTCGCACTGCACCAACCTTCATATCTTGCAAGCCAATATCCCAACCCTGGATAACTTGCCCGGCGCCAAGCTTAAATGCAAAAGGCTGTTTTTGACCTTTTAAACTGGTATCGAAGACTTTTCCGTCTGGTAAATACCCAATGTAGTGTACAGAAATAGTATCTCCCACTTTGGTTGATCGTGTTCCGGTACCAACATTATACTCGTCGACCTTTAACCCACTTGGTAAAGTTTGACTTCGGATGGGTTGCTGGTTTTGTTGAGAACTAGAACTACTCGTATTTGGTGATGATGCACTAGAAGTGCCATTACTCGTAGCACCTGTACTATTCGTACTGGTGTTCTGGCCAGGAAGTGGCAACCCCTGTAGACTCAACCCATTATCTCCACTCCCAGATGTGGCTATCCCGTTACCATTATCTTGCTTGTTCTCGTCACTATACACCGTTGTTTGAGGTTGATCGTGAGTAACTCGAATAATAAGCCAGCCTACAATAGCAATAAGAGCAACTACCATAGCACTTCCCACACCAATTATTATTTTTGTGCGTTGTGATTTTTTATGTGAATAAAAACTCTGCATACCCCCTCTTACCCCTAACGACGCTTTTTCTTTTTCTTCTTACCTTTGCGCATGGGTCGTAATTCTGGTTGCGCGTTCGAAACATTTCGTCGAGCTGAGTGAGATTTTGTTTTTACTTCTTCTGCCTCGGTTGCTCCCTGACTTTTGGCATGTTTCGCACCTTCGGTAATTTCTGTTTGTACCATTTCTGGCGGGATCTGATCTTGAATCTGTACTTTAAAGATCGTAGATGCTATTTCAGCATCAATACCAGATTGTAATTGGCGAAAAATACGAAAAGCTTCGGCTTTATATTCAACCAAAGGATCTTTTTGCGCATATCCGCGCAATCCAATTCCTTCTCTCAAATGGTCCATCGTTTCTAAGTGTTGTAACCAAGCTGAATCAATTACTTTAAGACAAACCAGTCTTTCGATAAGCCGAGTAGTTTCTGCACCAAACATTTTTTCTCTGGCGTCGTATTCTTTGGCAGCAATGGTATAGAGATTTTCAGCTAAATCCTCTGGAAGTTTCTTGGTAACTTTCTTTGCCCAATCTTTTGGCAGCTCTACGATAGTGCTGGCATTTTTTTGTACAGTTTCTAAGCTTAGCTCACCTGTTTCAGTATCTGTGCTTGAATTTGCAATGGCTAAGAATTGAGCACGAACCATATCAAGTACAGTAGAGCGTAGATTCTTATTTACGAGTACTTCGCGACGAAGTTTATAAATAACTTCTCTATGTGAGTTCATGACGTCGTCATATTCTACTAGATGCTTACGGATATCAAAATTATGACCTTCAACACGTTTTTGGGCTGTTTCGAGCGCTCGAGTAATAACTTTATTCTCAATCGGTGTGTCTTCTGGAACGTTAAGCGTATTCATAAGACTTCCAATTCGTTCCCCACCAAACACACGCATAAGATCGTCTTCTAAACTTACATAAAATTGGGTACTACCTGGATCTCCCTGACGACCAGCACGACCACGTAACTGATTGTCAATCCGTCGAGACTCGTGTCGTTCTGTACCAACTACGTGCAATCCGCCAAGTTTTTTTACTCCTTCACCAAGCACAATATCTGTTCCACGACCAGCGATATTTGTAGCAAGCGTAACTGCACCTTTTTGCCCTGCACCAGCAATAATCTCGGCTTCTGCTTCATTGTTCTTGGCATTCAAAACTGTATGAGGCACTCCAGCCTTTCGTAACATTGTCCCCATTAATTCATTTTTTTCGATACTGACAGTACCGATAAGTACGGGTTGGCCGGCTTTATTTCGTTCTGCTACATCTTGTGCGACGGCTTGATATTTAGCAACTTCAGTTTTGTAAATTCGGTCTCGCTCGTCTTTTCGAATCATTGGTTGATGAGTGGGAACCTTGGTTACCTCTAGGTTATAAATCTTTGCAAACTCTTCTGCCTCAGTTAATGCTGTTCCCGTCATACCAGCGAGTTTTTTATAGAGACGGAAGAGATTCTGAAAAGTAATTGTTGCCAAAGTTTGACTTTCAGCTTGAATCTGAACTCCTTCTTTTGCTTCTATAGCTTGGTGCAATCCTTCGCTATATCTTCTGCCTGGTAATAAACGACCAGTAAATTCATCTACAATTACTATTTCGCCATCTGGGCTTACTACATAGTCTTTATCTCGAGTAAAGATAGCTTCTGCCTTTAGTGCAGCTTCAACGTGGTGTACATCTTCAATACGGCCAGCTTCATAGATATTTTCAACTCCAATAGATTTTTCAATCTTTTTGATTCCATCTTCAGTTAAGCTAACCGCTTTTTGCTTTTCATCGACGGTATAGTCTTTTTCTGCCTGAAGTGTCTTCGCAATTTTGGCAAAATTATAATACCGTTCGGCTGGTTTGGCATTTGGTTGTGAAATTATCAACGGTGTTCGAGCTTCATCGATAAGAATAGAGTCGACTTCGTCAACAATCGCAAAATTGAGTGGCCGTTGCACCATCTGCTCTGCTTCTTGAACCATATTGTCTCGTAGATAATCAAAGCCGAATTCATTGTTGGTTCCATACGTAATATCAGCATCATATGCTTCTTTGCGCGTAACTGGCTTTAGGTGACGTAATCGCTCATCGTGATGTGATTCATTACTAAATTCTGGGTCGTAAATAAAAGCACTGTCATGCATAATAACAGCCGTAGTTAAACCTAAAAAGTGATATACCTGAGCCATCCATCCTGCATCACGACGTGCAAGATAATCGTTTACCGTTACTAAATGTACACCTTTTTGGGTTAGTGCATTTAGATACACCGGCAAAGTAGCAACAAGGGTTTTACCTTCACCGGTACGCATTTCGGCTATTTTACCTTCGTGCAAAACAATCCCACCGATGAGCTGTACGTCGAAGTGGCGCATTTTTAGTTTTCTTTTTGACGCTTCTCGGACTACGGCAAAAGCTTCTTCTAAAATACCATCGAGTGTTGTTTTGCCGGCTAGTTTCTTTTTAAACTCTTCCGTTTTAGCAGCTAATTGTTTATCCGTAAGCTTCTGAATCTTGGATTCTAATTGGTTAATTCTCTCAACCCGAAGTCGCGCCTTTTTAATTTCACGCTCATTAGGATCGCCAAAAATTTTACTCAGTAATGACATTTAGACCTTATTTTAACCTGATTATTATAGCAGATATCAACTGTTGATTCGAGTAGAATTACTTCTTACGCCGTAACAATTGCCAAAGTTCTTTGCTTCGAACTCTACGTGGACTATGCTTGTCCTTATACTTTTTTATCTGTAAACGAAGTTTTTGTTCAACAATATCAATTGCAGAATGTGGGTTAATTGTTGCGGTCTCAGCCACAATATCAGGACCAGGAACTTCTAATATTGCGGTAACTTTATATCTATTATCTTCCCTGCCAGATGGATCACGGAAAATTTCTACATTCATTCCAATAGCTTTGTTACCACGAGGCAAGTATTTATCAAGATGTCCAAGTTTTTTACTCACATACTTTTTTAGTTCAGCATCTATTTCATATTTTCTGCCGGTAAGTCGTATCTTGATCATTATTATCCTTTCACTGAGTTAAAGCGTTCGAGAACCATAGTATTTTTCTAGTACTTTTGGCAACTTTACTGTTCCATCTTTTTGTTGATGATTTTCTAGCACACTAATGAGCATTCTGCTCGAAACTGCAGCTGTACCATTTAATGTATGTACAAAATCAAGTTTGCCGTCTTCTTTGCGATAACGAATATTTAAATTTCTTGCCTGATAATCAGTACAATTACTGCAGCTCGTAATCTCACGATAATCATCTTCTACTGGATAATATGATTCTAGATCATACTTCTCGTAAGCAGGTGCGCTCATATCTCCTGCAGCTATTCGCACTACCCGATAGGGAATTTCGAGTTTCTTGCAAATTTTTTCTTCTAGAGCAAGAATTTTTTGTAGAGATTTACTGCTATCTTCTGGTTTACAGAAAATATACATTTCGAGTTTTTCAAATTGATGAGTTCGATATAATCCTTTTGAAAATTTACCATATGTACCAGCTTCGAGACGATAACATGTACTAATCCCTGCATACATGAGAGGCTTATCGAGATTTAAAATATCATCTTTATGATACCCTGTCAGTGGAAGCTCTGATGTTGCTATCATTACGAGTTCTTGTTCTGTATCAATGTAATTCTGATTTTCTTCACCCCGTGGCATATAACCAGTTCCGTCTGCAACTTCATAATTAACTAAATGAGGTACGCTTTTGAGTTCGAACCCTTCTGCACGGATAATATCTTGGGCACACAACTGAATTGATTGCCAAAGTCGAACAAGTTTATCTCCTAAAAAATAAAACTTAGCTCCTGCTACCTTAGCTCCGGCTTCGAAGTTATACAGATTATGCAACTCATTCAGCCCTTCATGGTCCTTTGGAGTAAATGAAAATTCTGTTTTACCCCATTTACGTTCTTCTTTATTATTTTCTTCCCCACCATCGGGCGTATTATCAGCCAGTAAGTTTGGAATTTGCGTTAAAATATCATGATATTCGCTATCAAGAACATTATATTCTTCTTGTATCTTTTCTTGTATCTTTTTAAGTTTTTGTAATTTTGCTAATTCTGCCGGTGTTGGTTTTCCGCTCAGTTTTAACTGTGATCGTTGTTGCTCGAGTTGTGTGAGTAATTCTCGTCTTTTCTTATCAAGAGACAAAATTTGATTAATATCAATATCTAAACCTCTACGAGAAATACTCTCTTGAACAATCTTTGGGTTATCACGGATTAACTGTATGTCTATCATAGTTATTATTATACCTTATGCTTATAAATAATGTTTGAATCTCTTCAAGACAAACTCTTTTCCAAGACTTGAGAGAAAATATCCTGCCCGGGGACCAGAATCTTTACCAATAAAGATTTGATAGATAAAAGTAAACGCTTCTTTACCCCCAAGACCAGATTCGACTGCAACTTCGTAAATAGTACTATGTATCTCTTCAGCAGTAAAAGCTACTGATTCAATTTTTCTTATCAACACTGTAAGAAATTCTTTCTGTAAATTATTGAGTTTTGTTTCTGGTGGTTCCTCAAGTACTTTAAATTTAACATTTTCTGGAGCATAATCAGTTAACCATTTTTTTACATACGTCAACTCTTTCAGGATTGCATCTTTTTGCTGGGCAACTGCTTCTTTATGACCTGATCTTTCTAATATAGTAAATATTTCAGAATGTTCACCTCGAGCAGCTTGATATGTACTTACTAAATGGGAAAATGGTACTGTACTAATAACATGTTCGTTTCCGGTTAAAGAAGATATTTGCCATGCTTCTTTAAATTCCGGTGCATTACCCGCTAATGTTTCGGATTCAGTTTTCGCATATTCATCAATTAAGTTATATAAACCAAGACCCGTGTCGAAAAACAGTTGTCGTTCTGGCCGACTTTTAAATGTAAAATATCTAAGTACTTCCGGGGGTATTACGCTTAGTGCATCTTTAATACTTACCAAATTCCCTAAACTTGAGCTCATTTTTTTGGTTTCACCTTTTAAATTTATTGTTTCATAGGGAATAGGATATGGTGCCTCGATATTAAATATCTTTTGAGCAATCTCTACACCTGTGTCATAACTACCACCTTTCGTAGCATGTTCTCTCCCAAAACCCTCTGCCTGGTTTTTCCATATGCTCCACCAAGCTGGCCAATGAACTCGCCAATCGAGTTTAACCTGACCTTTTGTAATGTCTGCTTCTTGTGTTGAGCCGTCAGATGCAAGATATGTTACTTTATTGGTTTGAGAATTAAAATCAATAAACTTTGCCGTACGTAAGTTATTGTTGGTAATGTCGAGTATTTGAACCGGTTGCCAATCTGTATCAACTGCGCGACCGCTTACTTCCTCGAGTATTTTTGCAATTTCGTCGCGTTTTTCTATACTTAATGCAATGTATTTACTAAATGTACCCCTTTGATATTCTTTATGAACACGTACAACAGTCATTGTGACACCAAGTTGTTCAATGGCTTTTTCGTATTCGTTAAAATATTGATCGGCATAGCTTTTTGCTTTGCCGTCAGGTGCTGGAACAAGATAAAGCGGTTTTCCAACTTCGTTTTCATAACTTTCAGGAAGATATGGATATCGTTTGCGTAATGCATCAAAATCATCAACAAAATGAATATGATCAACTGTTCGTCCTCGCTTAATGAGACCCCTCAGAATAGCATCGGCAGTGAGTACTTCTCGTGTATGACCAATATGATATGGTCCAGAAGGAGAAATACCACTACATACACGTAAGTTTCCTTTTGGGTTTTTGTTTTCTATTGCATCGCAAACAATATCCACCCAGTAGCTTGATTGTGTTTCAATTTGATTCATATTGTTATTATACCTGTCTTTCCTTGAATGCTCCAAAAACCAAAGCGCCCCGTTAATAGTGAGGCGCTTTTGAGTTAGGGGATTATAGTTTATTCAACCTTCATAATCTTGTATGTCATCGTTCCCGCCGGCACCTCTACATCAGCAACCTCACCTACCTTTTTACCAAGCAGTGCCTTACCAATAGGAGATTCATCAGAAATTTTACCTGTGTCAGGATCAGCTTCGGTCCGTCCAACAATATGAAAAACTTGTTTGCCATCATCAAGACTTACATGAACCTTCGAACCCACCGAAACTATATCGCCTTCACTTTTCGTAATAGTTTTTGCATGCTTTAAGATATTGCCTATTTCAGCAATTCGTCCTTCAATAAACGCTTGACGTTCTTTAGCATCATCCCAGCTAGAGTTTTCACTTAAGTCACCAAATTCTTTTGCTTCGCGCAATGATTTTGCAACTTCTTTACGTTTATTCTTAACTAAATCTTCGAGCTCTTGTTCGAGATCTTTGATTCCCTGGGGTGTCAGATAAAAATCTTGTGTTGACATGAATTTCTTAGTACTCCTTTTGTTCTCTATGGTATTCTTGAAGATCTTTATGTTCTTCAAGAAAAATGACCCTTGGCCGTTCTTCTTTTGATTGGCTTTCAGGTCGTAATAAAACCCGAGAATATTTTTTATTATTCTACTAGTGTTTGTTTTTTATTCTCGCAAATCGTACCACTTGTGTCAAGTTAGTTGGGAGATAATTTTTAATTCCTCGGTGTAGAAAAATACCATTTTAGTATTTCTTTGGTAGTTGGTACAGCAAACTCTGCACCTTCACCAGAGTTCTCTATTAGTACTACAGTTACAATTTTTGGGTCATTTGCGGGGGCATATGCGGTAAACCATGCATGAGGTTTGGTAATTGGATTTTTTCCATCAAAACCTTGAGAGCTTGTTTCTGCTGTACCGGTTTTTCCAGCAACGGGTACAGGCACTTCTCGCTTCATACTACAACAAGCAGTGCCTGATGCAACTGCACCCTCCATACCGGCCTTAACTATAGCTAACGTGGCAGGAGAAGCGATGTTAGCTGTTTGAACAACTGGATCGAGCGTGCGTACAACTTTGCCCTGGGAATCTTTTACTGCCATTGCAAAATGGGGCTGATAAAGTGTTCCGCCATTTGCAATGGCTGCTGTAGCCATGGCAAGTTGTAAAGGAGTAGCCCGAATGTCACCTTGTCCGATAGAAATATTGTACGTATCACCAACGAACCAAGGATCAGTAGAATATTTCTTCTTTCCTTCTGGTGTTGGTATAAAGCCAGAAGATTGATCACCAATATCTGCCTTAAGGCTCGTACCAAAACCAAATTTTTTATACCAATTAGTTAGCTTTGTAGGCCCGAGCCCGGTAAAACTTTCAAAACCACCGCCCACCATATAGAAAAATATGTCTGAACTCCATGTAAGTGCACGGACTACATTTACAGCACCGAGTCCTCCTGGTTCCCACCCCTTAAATGTATATACGATATTAGGATCATACTGATTGTGTACATCTAGCTTGCCCGTATCATTGAGTGTTGTCCCGGAAGTAATAACTTTCTCTTCTAGGCCTGCCGTAGAAATAAAAGGCTTAATAGTAGAACCAATTGGGTAACCACCCGAAGCAACTCGATTAAAGAGTGGTTTAGAGGGGTCGTTTAATAAAGAATTATACTCAGTTTGACTAATACCTTTTGCAAATAAATTACCATCATAACTTGGATAATTTGCAGCGGCCAATACCTGCCCATTACGAGGATCGATTGCAACGGCAGCTCCACCTTTTGAACCAGCTCTTTCAACCGTTGCCTTAAGTTGAGCAGCCATTTGATCTTGCAAACCCTTATCAATACTCAGAACCAAGTTATTACCGGCTACCGGGTCTTGTTTAGCCAAATATCGAACTGGTGTGCCAGTGGCATCAACTTCTACTTGTTCTTTACCATATTGTCCACGTAGATCAGTTTCGTAGTATTTTTCTAATCCAGTTTTACCAATTGTATCAATTGGACGATAACTGGGGTTTTGCGCCCATTCTTCTTGAGAAATACGTCCAGTATAACCAAGAAATGGTGCGAGCGTTCCCCCGTCGAGATATTCGCGCGACGGGTTTACTTCTACGTTAAATCCTGTCAAACGAGCTGAAGATTCTTCGGTATTAAGAGCAATGTCACGACTGACATTTTCAGCAATGACGATTGGTTGTGAACTCTTTAATCCTTTTTTTTCAACAATGTCCTGAATCTCGTTTGGTTGTTTTCCAAGAATACCTGCAAGCAGTTGATATGCAGCTAAACGATCAGATTTATTAGATGTAACCTGACTTGGAATGACTACAACATCAAATCGAGCATCGTTGCGTACTAAAAGCACTCCATTACGGTCATACATTGCTCCTCTCGGTGCTGGGATGTCAGAAACTCGAACTCGATTACTGCTAGCTAAAAGAGAGTGTTGTTGTCCTGTTAAAATTTGTAAATAGCCCAACCGAAGAACAAGAACACTTGCAACAAGCATAAGAAGTACGACCATAACCCAGAAAAATGAAACTCTTACCGGTTCTTCAAGTTGAATTTTTTCTGAACTTCCAGCTAAAATTGCTGCCGACCAGTCTTCACTTTTCTGTACCCGCTGTTCTTTTTTAGAAAAACGAAATTCTATTGCACGATCATAAAATTCCCCAAAAATGTTCATCGTACTATCCTCGTAACCATCGTTTCTTAGCTTGTCCACTTACTTGGTAGTTCTGCAACCAAATTGCTGCCATATATAAAACAGCGCCAGCTAGTAATGTTAGAAGTAATTGAGTTAACCCTGAAACGAAATATGTACTCAACTGTCGAAACCGCTCTGCAGAAAAAACCATCACCAGCTGTATAAACAAATAGAGAATTTCAAGCAGCCCAAGCGTTATCATTACATTCCAAAAGCCAACTACACGTTCTCCTAAATGCAACACGTACTTGGCAGTAATAGAAGCAAATAACAAAAAGATAATATTAAAACCAAAAAATGTCCCCGCATGAAGATCGAGCAATAAACCACTAAAGATAGCAATTGGTGCAATGTCTGAGGCACGGAATTGGAGTGTTGAAACGACAATGACCGCCAACACCAAATTAAAGGTAAAGCTGCCGCCTAAAAAGGTTACCTGAACAAGAACTGCCAGTAGAGCTGTTAGGTATAGGGCAAAAAGCTTCATTGTTTTAATCCCGTAACTACAAAAACAAGTTCGAGTGTATTTAAATTTACTAATGGTTTTAGATTAGCACTTTGAAAAACTGCATTATCAGCTTTCGCAACTGTCTCAACTTGCCCAATCAGAATTCCCTGAGGAACCAATCCAGAACCTGCCGTAATAATTTGTTCACCTTGCGTAACAACTTCTCCTTGAGCAACGTCTTCTAGACTATATCCCTGACCAATTTGACCCCGTACGATGCCTTGCGCTCGACCATCCTGACCTATCCCACGAATTCTGAATTCAGGATCGCTCACCAAAAATACCTTGCTACTATAGTCGTTTACCTGATAAATTGTACCGACCAGCACACCGCTACTAATTACGGCTTGGCCAACCCGTACGCCACTACTGCCACCCCGATCAATTGTTATAAAACGTCGACTATCATCAGGTTCGGTACTTACTACTCGGGCAGGCAATAATTGTAAATTTAATCGAGCATTAAAGTTTAACTGAGCACGTAAAAGTTCATTTTCGTGTCCGACTTCCTTAAGGGCCGAAAGTTGGTTGCGTAAATCGAGTGTTTCAGCTTTCAGATTTTTGTTTTCTTCGCCAAGACGAGAAATTGAACCTAAAAAACTAAATTCATCAGTAATAACATTTCGTACACTAATCAATCTTGAACCGATAGGGTTAAAGATTTGGTCGTGAACCAAACGAAATGGCCAGCCAATACCGACAGCATTAATACCTATTATAACGAGGGCTATAGCTGCAGCTATCCCGACAAATAGTATCGATCGGTTTTTCATTTTACCCCCTCTCGTTTAATGTGGTACTTTTTCGTACTGTGTACTTACCAGCACATCTTTTAGACTATCAAGATCTTCCAGTACCATCCCAGTACCTCGTACTACAGCTGTAAGTGGATCTTCTGTAATATGTACCGGCATTTTTGTTTGAGAAGCTAACAGTACATCTAAGCCACGCAGCAAAGCACCACCACCAGCTAAATAGATTCCCTTGTCCATAATGTCAGCTAATAGTTCGGGAGGAGTTTCTTCTATAGTGTGTTTTACGGCATCAACAATTGCGCGCACCGAACGAGACAGGGCTTTTCGAGTTTGATCTGAATTAATTGTCATTTCTTTTGGCAGACCTGTTATCATATCGCGGCCGCGAATTGGAGCTTCGAGCATTTTGCTCAGTTTTGCAGCAGAGCCAATATTTATCTTTATTGTTTCGGCAGTTCTCTCACCAATCTGCAAACTAAACTCTTCTTTCGCATACGCAATAACGTCGTCTGTGAGTTCATCTCCAGCAATACGTACCGAACGAGACGAAACAATTCCTCCAAGCGAAATTACCGCTACTTCTGAAGTACCGCCTCCGATATCTACTATCATACTGCCAGCAGCATCGTGCACCGGCATTCCAGAACCGACAGCTGCTGCCATTGGTTCTTCTATTAAGAAGGCTTGGCGAGCACCAGCGTTCATAGCCGCTTCTTCTACGGCACGTTTTTCTACTTCGGTAACACCAGACGGAATCCCAACTACAACTCGTGGACGAGGAAACAATACAAAACTTTCTTTGTGGACCTTTTCAATAAAATATTTAAGCATCTGCTCGGTAATTTCAAAGTCGGACACCACACCGTCTACAAGTGGACGAGTAGCAACAATATTAGCTGGTGTTTTACCAACCATTCGTTTGGCTTCGTCACCAATAGCAAGAATTTGCTTATTTTTGGTGTTAATCGCTACAACTGAGGGCTCATTAATAACAATACCTTTTCCACGCACGTACACCAAAGTATTGGCCGTACCAAGGTCAATACCAATATCATGACTAAAATTACCGAGAAGCTGTTGTATCATATCTTATTAGTGTACCAAGCTCTGTCATCTGTTGCTAGGGGTTTTAACGAATCCAACCAGCAATAATTGAAAAAGCAATTAAATTATTAATAGCATGTAAAACAATACTAGGAATAACGCTCTTTAACCGTAAACGTGTCACGGCTAGCAGTATAGCAAGAATAAACGTATAGATAACAACGTTCGGCTGAAAATGCAGCAAGGCGAAGAGTAAACTTGTGAGAATAATTCCAAAAAGCGTGCCAAAGCGACGCATAAAAACTGGCAGAATAAGCCCGCGAAAGTAGAGTTCTTCTACTACCGGAGCAATAATAACTGCCGCTACAAAACTCAACCATAATCCTACACCATTACTGCCATATGTTAACGCATTGCTCTGTGCTTGATCAGCATTAAAACTGGGTACCAACCAAACCACAATACTAAAAATTAATATTACACTCGCAGTAAGTAAAAACAACCCACCAATAACAAAAAGAATAAATCGCCACCAAGAGAAACCGTTAAGCCCAAGTTCTTTTCTTGAAGCATGATATTTTTTTACAATCCAATACAGCAGACCAAATTCAACAACAAGTGTAAGTATATCTATAACCGACTCAACAGCTTGAGTATTGGTAAGAAGTTTCATAGCTTCTGCGGGTAATGGAAGATGCTTTAACCCAAACCAAAGTAAAGCCAAAGTAAATGGCACGAGAGCCGTAATTGCTAAGACTATTATTACATCTCGAATTCGCCACGGTACTTCGGGCCTCGGTAGCCAGGGCTGACGCTTAGACCTGTCTGTATTATTTACAGTCTGCATTTTTAAAAAAGTTTACGAATATCAGAAATAGATACTAAAATCATAATACCTATAAGTGCTACAAAACCAATAATATGAATTATATTTTCACGTTCTGGCGAAATTTTGACACCAATTTTACGCAGTATCATCATAAATTCGCGTCCACCATCGAGAGCTGGCAATGGTAAAGAATTAATAACCGCCAAGCTTAAAGATATAGAAGCAATAAACAGCCAAATATATATTGAGCCAAAACGTACTATTTGAGAAAACAAGCTCACAATTCCAATTGGCCCTGCAACTCCTTCACTCACTTTAGCATGAGTAAATAAGCCCAGTATAAGATTACCAAATACCGCAAGTGTTGCCACAATAAGTTCGAGCATTAATACAAAAGCTGCAAATGGTGCCGCCCACCATTGATAGTGAGTTATCTGTATTGGTTCGGCAACTAAGCCGAGTATTCCGGTTTTTTCATCATTACCCAGCACTACAGTTTTTGTTTGAGTATCATTGCCGTGTTGAAAAACTACAACAGTATTCTGGCCGGCGTGATTTTTTGTATACTCACGCAAATCATTACTATTCTGAAACTCTTTACTATCGATAGAAATAAGTTTATCACCTTCGGTTATTCCAGCTGTTTGAGCAGCAGAATTCTTCGTAACATTAAATATGGTTAACCCTACTGAAGTTTCGGTAATTGGCTTAACCGGTCCAAACGAAGGAAGATTCTGAATAATTGGTGGTACTCCAACAATTAAGAGTCCAGTAAATATTACATATGCAATGATAAAATTGACCGTTACACCTGCCATTACAATACGAGTTTTTTGCCAAAAGGTTTTAGAATTAAAGCTTCTTGGTCCAGTTTGTGCATCATCTTCACCAAACAGCCTTACAAATCCACCAATCGGAAAAAGATTAATACTGTAGCGAGTTTCTCCTTTCTTTATCGACCATATTCGTGGTGGAAAGCCAATACCGAATTCGAGAACTCGCACACCTTCTCGTCGTGCCATTAAGAAATGTCCTAATTCATGCGCAATAACAAGCAGTGAAAAAATAACAATAACGCCAAGGATTATTGGCAACCAACTCATTTGCCAAACCTTCTTCCGCGGTTTGCATAATCAGCTAATACCTTATCGAGTCGTTCTTCATTAAATTCAGGCCAGAATTCATCAACAAAAGCAAATTCAGAATACGCACTTTCCCATAATAAGAAGTTACTTAGCCGCTTCTCTCCACTTGTTCGAACAATTAAATCTGGAGAAGGTACTTCTGGATAATATAGATAATGGCTTATCATGTCCTCGTTAATATCCTCTGGATCTACATTTTCTTTGGCAATTGCTCGTACTGCGTCCACAATTTCTTGTTTACCACCATAATTAAAACAAGCTAAAAATGTACCCGCAGTATTTTTAGCCGTAAGAGTTTCTGCCTCGTGAATAGCTGCTTGTAATTTATCGCTTAATTTTTCTCTGCTACCCACAATACAGAGACGTACATTTTTTTTATGCAATTCTTTGGCGTCTTTTAAAATAACTTTAAGAGCGAGCTGCATAAGAATAGATACTTCATCGTTCGCTCGCTGCCAGTTTTCGTTTGAAAAAACAAAAGCGGAAAAATACGGAATATTTCGGTCAAAACATGCTTGCGCAACCACTCTTAATTGTTCATACCCGCGTTTGTATGCTTGATTAATAGAAAGACCATTGGATTTTGCCCAACGTCGGTTGCCGTCGGGAATAAATGCAATATGCTGCAGTTGTTGATTAGATTCGGCCATATATTTTTTAGGTTTGGAGTAACTCTGCTTCTTTTTCTTTTGAAATTTCAGTTACTTGTGCCTGATATTTATCGATTAATGAATTTAAATCTTTTTCTAGACTCGTAACATCATCTTCAGTAAGTTTTTTGGCCTTTGCTGCGGCTTTGCCATCGTTGAGTGCTTCATGGCGAGCATTACGAAGTGAAATATTACACTCCTCTCCTTTTTGATGTAAGACTTTTACCATCTGTGTTCGAGTTTCTTCGCTCATTGGTGGAACATTAATACGAATTACATGTCCATCATTATTAGGTGTAAAAGCCATAGTAGGGTTTTCTGAAATAGCTTTTTCGATGGCAGCAAGGTTACTTGCATCCCATGGCTGAATTTGGAGTGTTTTAGCATCTGGTGTCGATACATTCGCAATTGCTTTTAAAGCCATTTCTTGCCCGTATACGTTCACTTTTAGACTATCTATCATTGCTGCATTTGCTCGACCAGAACGAAGACCAGCCAGTTCTTCAGTAAAATGATCAATCGATGCTTTCATTTTTGTTTCGCTAGATTTGATATATTCTTGGTTCATATACTCAATAGTATACCTAATTTACCTTATTGAAGCTAGATTTACAGCAGTAAATAAAAAACCCTCGAATTTCGAGAGTATTACTATGATTGAGACTTCCTATTCTTTTTTTCTTTTTCGCGTAGAGCATCCACTACAGTCATCGCGTGCGTGTTTTTGTAGATAACTTCGACATTTCCAGAGGTAGGAACGATACCAGGAGTCAATACACGTAAATACCAACCACATCTACCATTTGTCCACATAAGATCTTCGATGTCTTCTACACCTAGCTGCCATTTTAACTTATAGCATGGTTGTCTTGGCTTACTAACTTCAAATAGTGCTTCGCCCCATTGCCACATATCACCTATATGTACTTCATCTTCAGCAATCCCATCTAATGTTAAGTTCTCACCGAACGAAGGAACAGGTAGATCTAGGCCAAGTTCTTTTCTCCATGTTCCATAGTGTGTTGCAGGATATACATATACAGCTTTTTCATTACCGCCATGCAATTGACGGCCCAATTCCTTTGGTTTGGTATCAACCTGCTGATCGCCAGCCAAATTCGTATATGTCAACAAAAGTTCTTTCGAGGATACAACGGGATGTTTATCGATACTAGAATATATCGTTTTTGTTTTAAGTTTACGTAAAACCTGAGGTCCGCCAACATTTACCGAAACAATTGAGAGTTGCATATTCTTCCTCCGGGCTATTGGATGATAGTATTATCTAGAAAATACTTGTTAATTACAACTTATACTAGGATTGAAATTATTAAGTTATATAATTTTTATTAATACTAATAATACATTCATTATATAAAAAAGACCCTTTCAGGTCTTTTTTATATGTGCAATGGATTTATTTTACGCCGAGTTCAAAACGAACAAATCGCGCAATAACAATATTTTCACCAAGCTTGCCGATAAGCTCTTTAGTAAGTTGTTCTATGGTTTTCTCAGGTTCTTTAATAAATTTTTGATTCATTAAACAAACTTCTTCATACCATTTATTTAACTTACCTTCGACAATCTTTTGGGCAAATTCTTTTGGTTTACCGCTGGCAACAACTTCTTTTTCGATAGTTGATTGCTCTTTTTTAAGTTCTGTTGCCGGAATAGCTTCGGAATTTAAGTACTGAGGGTTACTTGCAGCAATATGCATTGCAACGTCTGTAGCAAAAGATTTAAAGTCATCAGTTCGGGCAACAAAGTCGGTTTCGCAATTAATTTCTACAAGTACACCAATCTTTTCACCGTGTACATAACTTTGTATAACTCCGGCTGAAGCTGTTCTATCAGCTTTCTTTTCAGCCTTTGCAACACCTTTAACTCGCATAAGTTCAACGGCTTTATCATAATCACCATTCGCTTCTTCTAATGCAGCTTTGGCATCCATCATACCAGCGCCAGTTGCGCCACGGAGTTTTTGTATATCTTCGATTTTTACTGACATGTATTAAGCCCTTCCTACTGTTGGTTTATCATTTTCTTCTTCTGGTTCTGGGGCCACTTCAGCAGCCTTAGCAATATACTCACTCGAGCCTTTAAGTGCAGCATTGGCAATTCTTTCGCTAATAAGTGCAACTGCGCGAAGAGCATCGTCGTTACCTGGAATAACATAATCTATCCCGTCAGGGTTTGCATTGGTATCAGTTAGCGCAACTACTGGAATACCAAGTTTGTTAGCTTCTGCAATAGCAGTATCTTCGCGAGGAACATCAACCACAAAAATCATTGCTGGTACGCCATACATATCACGTACACCCGTAAAGATCTTTTGAAGTTTTTCCATTTCTTCTGTTAAACGAAGTCGCTCTTTTTTAATCGCGGTATCGAAAGAACCATCTGCAACTTGTGCTTCAAGTTTTTTCATTCGAGAAATTCTTTGCTTAATGGTTTCTAGATTGGTTAACATACCACCGAGCCATCTGTAGGTAACGTATGGCATTCCAGCACTTACGGCAGCTTGCTTAACGGTATCTTGAGCTTGTCGCTTGGTAGATACAAACAAGACTTGACCACCTTGTTTTGTAATAGCTTCTACAGCTGCTTCGGCAGTTTTTAAGTTCTCG
>JAHFOQ010000018.1 GCA_023261595.1 bacterium
TATTCACTATAGGGTAAGCTGACATAACTCAGCTTGGGTTGCCCCATTCAGATATCCCCGGATCAAAGCTTGCTTGGCAGCTCCCCGAGGCTTTTCGCAGCCTTCTACGTCTTTCTTCGGCACAGTTTGTCAAGGCATCCTTCATATGCTCTTCTGTAACTTTTTATTTGCAATTGCAAGTAATTGATTTGTGCTGACAATTTTTAATTGTCAAAATCATTAAATGCTTTGTCATTTACCCTTAAATCTTCTGTAAGATTTATCGTTAGTATTTAGTTTTCAAGAAACAAAATGGCCGCTCTAAATAATGCACTTTTGCGCAAGTAGGCGACCATATACGAGTTAACAAATCAAAGACTAGATGGGTTTACCTCCAGTACATGATTGATAACTCATATATAATCACCTTTTGTTTAACGGTTTTAATATTAGCAAGTATTCACCGAGATGTAAAGAGTATTTTTCGTTGATTATTCCTGATGCAAAATAAAAACGCTCAAACATTGTATTGAGCGTTATAAATATGTGTGTGCTTGTCGACTGTGGAGAATTATTTCTGTAACAATCCAACGCTCTGGTTGATTGCGTTTTATCCCACTTTCAATCTGTAGCTGATATACCGTTTTTGGGTAAGTTTCAACAAATTGTTCAATAATACGTCGCCAGACTCTAACACCAATATGAATACTATGGGGTTGAATAATATACAGTGGCCTCATGTGCCAATCGCTCGGTAAAATGAAATAGTCTAGAACTCGGTACGTCCATTCGCTCAACAAAATCTGAGCAGGAGAATCTACAGAAGGGCAAATAAATTCATATTCTTCACTCAATTCTGGCACACGTGCTAAGGCAGAATGGAGTTCTTCGATTGGATCAAATCCATAGATATGCAGTACAATCGGTCGCTTCATATTTTCTTTAACCACGTTTCACCTACTTTCTAGGCTTAAGGTACAAACTAACAATAGATTATATGTATGACACAAAAAATACAAATTAATAACCTAAAACCCGCCAAGTAAATCACCTGGCGGGTTAAAGTGGGAGTTTAGATTCGTCTACTTAACAAATACTACTACGGTAGCGCCTGCTGGGGCAGTTTCACCAGCTGGCATTGCACCAACGGTTCCACCGAGCTGTTCAGCAATTTGCTTGGCTGCATCAGCATTTTGACCATTTACGTCTACTACAGTTATCTGTTTAACGTTATTCTTGTTCTTCGCATCGCTTGTTCCAACGATTGCAATTGAACCTGAGAATTTATCGTTAAGCTTCTTCGTTGCGCCATCAACATCACCACCTGCGTTTACCACTGCCACCTGAACTTGTGACTTCTGATCAATCGCAATTGGACCAACATTGATAAGCTTGTTAGCGCTTGGACGATACACAATAGCTTTCTTTGCTTTGGTGTAAATAAGGATCTTATCGCCATTTTGCGCGTTACTAAAGAACGGTTGGTCTTTTAATTTTTCTTTATCAAGCACAGTAGCTACTGTTGGGGTTTCGTCTTTTGGTAAGTCGATAAGCTTTCCAACTTGTGCCACAAGAGCTTCTGTTTCTGCCTGAGCAACTTGGTTTGGATTTTTCTTAATATTTTGGTACTGATTGTAGAAATAAAATGCTGCAATACCGAGAACAACAACAATTACTCCAAGAGCAATCACTAAGATCATACTTAGATTACTCGAAGATTTCTTTTCCATTAATAACACTCCCTCACTTATTAGATTAATTTACCTATACATCTAAGAATATCGAAGCAATACCACCCTGTCAACAAAAGCGTAAAACTTTTATAAAACTGAATTTAAGCTTAGAACCTTCAGAAAAGTCTACTTACTAGAAAGCCTGCCAATAAATCGGAGTACTGCCGGCTTGCCCTGCGGTAAAGTTTATATCAAAGCCGGAGACAGTAATATTACTTACCCAGTAGTTACCAGTAATAGGTCCGCCAGGGGTAAGATTTACATTTGGAACAGAGCTAAAGCTACTTGGAAAATTAACATGTACAAGTACAGAACTAGCTGGCATTACTGTAGAACCGGTATTATTGGTGCCAAGCTGTAATCGGCCATTTACATTGGTAACGCCATCAAAATTAGCCGTACCCATAAAATGTACGCCGGCATTAAAGGTGTTTAATCCATTATGATCTTCGGTACTATTAGCAGTTGTAGCACCATCAAACTGCGAGGTACCAATTACCCGTAAAGAGCCATTCGCAATAATGTTACGGTTAATACTTACCGCTCCTGGTGTGCTGAGATCGAATGTAGCCTGAAAAGCTTGAATCGAACCATAGTTTTCTTTTAGTGCTGTAATCATAAAAGTATTAAGTTTACCGTAATTAATCATCTTAAGGCCTGTCTGTGGATCAGATTCGACCACTTCTGGTAAAACCGTTTCGACTTGCTGTGCCACAAAACCATATTGAGTGTCTGGAGCAGGGCCGATACTTCCTCCAGCTACCCAGGTATCATATTGATCTTTCCACTGATATGTTACAGGCTGCAATGCTCCTAGTTTGGCTAAAGTTCCAAATTCTGTGATATTTACTATATTGGATTTAAGAGAAATGTCACTTGTACAACTCCAGCCTGTACCTGCCACAACAGTACATTGTTGAGCTCCTGAATTGAATCGCGCTACTGAAGTAGTACCATTATCAGTTACTGTTAACTTGTTTGTAGCCGAAGTTGCTGCACCCACATCAAGCCCGGTTGCATCAATAGTAATTTTGGCTGCATTATTTGGCCCAATCTGTACCGAGCTCGCTACATTATTTGTAATGAATCGTCCAATTGCATATGCATACGTTGAAGCAATAGTATTACTTGTTCCGAAAGCCGAGCTACCTTGTCCGGTAATATCATTATTACTACCAAAAACGTATGCATCACCACCGTTACCAACAGACGAAATTACAACTGAATTATTATTTCCGTATATATAAGAACTAATTCCACCATTAATTCCACTTCCATCCAATGTATTACTTCTACCAATTACACCACCGAAGGCATTTGAACCATTTCCTGTATAAGAATTACCGGTACCGATTACCAATCCATCCGTACTTCCAGAGAGAGTATTAGAGTATCCTAGAGTTGAAGCATTAGAAGAGTCTGTAACAGTGTTGTTAAATCCTACTGTTGTACGATTATTCGCACCTAGATTTGAAACAGAATTAAATGCACCATAACATGCACCAAGGCAAGTATTATCTCGACCAACGACAATAGCATATCCACCAGATGGACTAGTGTTGTTATTGTACCCAATAGCAACACCATGATTATTATTTGTTACGGTATTTGCTGATCCAATTGTTACCGTATCAGTTCCACTTGGAGTTAAGCCATTCCCGATAATAACACTATTTGACCCGTTCGAAGATGATGAAGTGCCAATAACTATTCCACCAGTTCCTGAAGCACTCGCACTTCTTCCAATTGCTATCGCAGAAGCGGCACCCGCAGAGGCTGCATTACCAACTGCAAGCGCATCGTTATTAGCTCCAACACTTGCATTAAGACCAAATTTTTCTGCATTTGTGCCAGAACCCGGGCTTGTTATTGATGTCCCAGAGCTTATCGTTACTCTGCCATTAGTGGTATCGGCGGTAAATAATACGTTACTCCCTGCCGAGTTTTGAATACGAAAAGCCGTCGTAGAATTTGTTGAATTCTGAAAATTTACTGCCCCTCCACTCGCAATTGTAGCCTGTGTAATATTATTTGTTTCAAAAGCAAGAGAATTAGCATCGTTACTGCCAATTGTTACCGTACCGGCAAGTGAGTTACCGTTTTGGCAAATAAACGTTGTGGTTGTTGGACATGTTATTACCGCACTACTTGCCACACCATTTACGGTAGAGGTAAGTGTTGATGTTCCTTGTGTCCAGCTTAAACCATTTGTAGTGTTGCCAGAGAGAATACTCGCAACCGATTGGTACGTAGCACTTCCGCCAGCAGTAAATCCGAGCAATTGCGTTGCGGTACCGGAAGGAATTAGCTGGGTTGCCGCCACCCCATTTACCGTATTTACTAAACCACCTGATTGGGTAAGACTTGCAGTATTAGAATTTATTAAGTTCGCGGTATTTGAAGCCACGCCATTTACCGTCGAAGTAAGGTTATTACCTGCTGATGAAAGTACATTACTTACAATACCTGTCGATGATCCAGCCGGGCCCATTGGACCTGTATCACCAGTTGCTCCCGCTGGTCCGGCGGGGCCGACTGGTCCCTCTATACCTATCTCACCTTCTGGCCCTGGGGTTCCTGGCTGGAGTACGCCAACCTGCTGATTAATTACTTGTAGTGTCTGTTGTGTTGTAGTAATGAATTGTTGCAGTGGTTGAGATAAATTCTGATATGTAATTGTTTCACCGGCAATTTGCGAACCCGTAATCGCATGTTGTTCTCTTCCGGTAACCATAGAAGGGCACCATTTATCATTTAAGCCGAGTGCACGTATGTACCACACATCACTACATAAGCCTCGCAGAATAATAATGACAATAATAAAGAGTATCGCCAAGCCACCCAACAAAGCAATTAGCCAATGCGATTTTTTGGGTACTTTTGAACTTGTGGGGTTTTCTGTATCAGAAATATTATTTGGCACCATCACTCAAAACTCTTATGTACTTAGTATACAGTAATTAAAAGTGATTAAGTAGATAGTTTACTTGTTAGATATTACAGTGCGTGGTAATTAAAGTTCGTGTCAGTTGTCTGGGCTTGATCGATTACGATATCAAAACCATTAATCGATTCGTTCTCGACCGCAAAACTAGCTTTAGTAAGGGTTTTTGGGCTCGCCGTAACATTTGGAACATTCGTAAATGCTTTCGTAAAGCTTAAATGAATGCGTGTTTGGCCAGCCGGAATAGTAACGTTACCTGTATTATCGCCTTTTAGCTCTAGGCTACCTACCACTATAACTTTTCCATTTACGGTTAAATTACCATTAATAGTAATGGCACTCGCTTTGGCAAGCTCTGCGACAACATCGACTGATGTAGTATTGGTAGTATTCTGATTAGTTTTAAGCTGATCTACTTCAGATTGCAAGCTGTCTACCTTAGTATTTAAATCTTGTATACCTTTCGCAAGCAATGGAGTAAGTTTTCCATAATCAACACCTAAGTAACCTGTCTTGGTATCCATTACACTTACAGCTTCGGGATACAGTTTTTGCAATTCTTGAGCAATAAAACCAGTGGTAACAGTATTGCTCGCATCATTGTTATAAATAAAGTCATGTACCTTTAGTTGTAAAACTGTGTCTAGGCTTAAGTTAGTATCTGTTATATCGTGTTTAAGACGTTCATCAGAAGAAGTATTATATGCTGTATTAGACCCGTTATGAGTAATTGAACCGACGACCGTTGTGTCAGCTCTTTCAAACTGAATTAGTGTACCAGAGCTATTATCACCCGCTCTTACTCGACTCGCTATTCCTGTTGATACAACGGTTGAACCATAAGTATAGCCTGTTCCAACTAACGAGAATGCACTGGAATACGATGAAGGACTCGCGGTGTTAATACCTACATAGCCAGCATTTATAACAAAGCTGTTTGGATCGGTAACATTAAGTGCTGTGTCATTTAAGCTTACACCAAATGAATAGTTACCACTTACATTCATTCTGCGACCAAAAGCTGTCGAATTAAACCCACTGGCGGTATTAAGTGTGCCAAACGTTAGAGAATATTGCCCACTCGATGTATTGCCACTACCAAATGTAAATGCACCATCGGCGGAGGCTGTAGAGTTATAACCAGCAAAGCTATATGTTCCACTCGCAACACTACCACCGCCAATTGCAAAAGCAGCAGTACTACTCGCGGTAGGTCCATAACCTAGCGCGAATGAATAGTCACCATTTGCTGTAGTTGCTCGACCTAGAGCAAATGATCCTTCGCCATTAACTGTGTTGGCATTAGTTTGATACCCTATAGCTACCGAACGAACACCTGCTGCAGTCGAACTATCACCAAAAGCAAGTGACCATTGCCCGCTTGCAGTGTTAAGATTCCCAAATCCAATCGCACCAGTACCAGATGCAGTAGAGCTGTAACCGGCAAAGCTATAAGCACCGCTTGCTATACCATTACCTATCGCAAATGAGGTGTCTCCTGAAGCAGTTGCACCCTGACCAAAAGCCGTAGAGTAATTATTGTTAGCAGTAGTGTTTAAACCAAAAGCTACAGAACCTACTCCAGATAGATTATTTGCTTTGGCATTATACCCAAAAACAAATGAACGCTGGGCATATGCCCTAGCACCACCCTCACCACCAGCAAAAGAGAATACTCCACTAGCCGTGGCATTCCCGATAGAAAATGCACCAGTACCACTAGCAACAGAATTATTAAATGCAGCAGAATATGCACCGGTAGCCTGAGTACCAGTACCATAGGCAATAGCAAATTCATTACTCGCAGTAGAATTGGTTCCGCCAGCAAGTGAGCCAAGGCCACTAGCAAGAATAGCGCCATCCCGTGACATACCAATAGCAAAGGCACCCCCTCCAGTTGCACTAATTGGGTTACCGCCCGAGAAACCAAAAGCAAATGAGCCATTACTACTCGAGGTGATTGCACCTCCCGCATATCCACCAGCGAAAGAGTGTGTACCGCTCGATTCAACTAAAGTACTACCTATAGCAAATGAGCCAGAACCACTCGATAAGGCATAATTAAATGCAACATTAGCCTCACCATTTGTAGTTCTGGCACCATAGCCGGCCGCAAAGGAGTAATTATGGTTAGCAGTGCTATCTCGTCCAAAGGCAACTGAGTAATTACCATTTATATCATTTGCTTTTACGTTATAACCATAGGCAAATGAGCTACGCCCATAAGCTTGGGTACCAGCTTCGCCGCCTGCAAAAGATAGTATTCCACTCGCAGTGCCATTATTAATGGCGAATGCGCCACTATTACTTGCAATAGAGTTATTAAATGCGGCTGAGTAGACACCTGTCGCATGCGTGCCTGTACCAAAAGCAATGGCATTTTGGGCTGTGGCCGTTGAATTATTTCCACCAGCAAACGATCCTTCCCCAGATGCTGTAATTACGCCATCACGTCCTACACCAAATGCGATTGATCCTAACCCGCTAGATGTAATACCAAAGCCTAAATTGTATCCACCCGCAAAAGAGTTTTGTCCACTAGCTGTTGAAGTACCAATTGCAAATGATCCAGGCCCGCTTGCCGTCGCATTATTAAATGCAGCTGAGTATAATCCATTTGCTCGTGTGCCTAAACCATAAGAGATAGAATTATTTGCGCCAGTACCAACTGCACTATTATCTCCACCGGCGAATGACCCTTCGGCATTATTTGTTGTAATTACACCGCTGCGTGTCATACCAAATGCCAATGAACCAGTACCACTAGCAGTGATGCCAAAGCTGAGAGAATATCCACCGGCGAATGATCCTATGCCACTTGAGGTAAGTCCTGAACCATTATTAAATCCAGTCGCGAATGAGTAGTCTCCACTCGCTGTAGCGTTACCAGTAGCTGTTGAATAGTTACCACTTGCAGTTGAGCCCTGCAATGCGATACCACCATTTGTTCCTAACAGTATACGTTGAGTGTTAACTGTCTCAAGTGCAAAAGTATTATTATCATTCGTACCCGCACTTGCCGCAATCCCAAAACTATTACCACCGTTTAAGAAACAAGTTGGACAAGCTCCAGCGACCACGCCAGATATGGCAGCATCGACATACGCTCGACTCACTAAAGATAAAGGCTGAAACGTATAACTACCAGCATAACGTAATCCAGTACCATCTCCACTGGTGATAGTGGCGGTGTTATTTAATCCAATAGTAGTACCGTTCGAAACTAAATTCAGACCCCCCGTATTATTAGTAATCGATTGATTACCACCAGTAAGGCTGATGCCATTATTAATAGTAGTAAGACCGGCGTTATTCACCTTAAATACTATTGCGCCCGTTCCATCATTTACATTAAACAAATCTGCAACCTGACCACTCTTACCCTGCAATATTCCAACCACGTTGTTTACATTAGTGCTTTGAATATTAAAGTTTGCACTGGTCTGTTGTGCAACTCCATTTTGAATATAAAATCCAGAACTACCGGAGGCAGCACAACCTGTAATATCACAAACTAAAGTTCCGCCAACCCGCAAACCGGTACTCGAGTTAATATCACCAGTAACATCGAGCGGGTAACTTGGTGTAGCATCATTTACCCCAACTCTGCCATTGGTGGTATCGACATTAAATATGCTATTTGCAGTGTCGTTAAGCACTGCAAATGCCGAGGTTGAGTTAGCTGCATTTTGCTGGCTGATTGTTCCAGAAAAAGAATTATTGCCGGTAAAGAGTTGGGTCGCATTGAGTTTGGCTAAGTTACTATTATTACTTAGATCTGCCGAAGAAATCTGTACACCATTGACTTGGTATTGACCAGTAGTATTAAATGAGCCGCCTGCTGTAATATTTGCAATTGGCGTTCCGCTTGAATTTTGAAACTGGAGCAAGTCTGCCGTTTGTGCTGCAATAGCTTTAATTACTCCACTAATATTTCCTGCCGCAACCGACTGAATAAAGAAGTTTGCTGCACTCTGCTGGGTTGTTTGATTTTGAATAAACGATCCGCCACCACCACCTGTAATACAGCCAGTATTCGTACAAACTAATACACCACCAACACGTAAGCCAGTAGTTGAATTAATATCTCCAGTAACATCGAGCGGGTAACTTGGTGCTGCATTATTTACTCCAACTCTACCATTTGTTGTATCGACATCGAAGATACTACTTCCGCCACCGGCATTCACAACCTGAAAAGTAGTAGTAGAATTTCCGCTTGGTTGTACCGTAATTGCACTACCAGTATCAGTAATAGAGCTATCTGCAATAGTTTGTGCACCGCTAAATTTGGCGATCTTATTTGTTGTACCACCGAGTGAACTGATTGTCCCACCACAAGCTCCACCAGCTGTTGTACAAATAGTGTAAGTACCTGGAGTAGCGGTGGCATCAAATTGATATGCAACCGAACCACTTGAGACACCACTAAAACCAACACTCACAGTACCCCCTGCATTCGTAGAATTAAGGCTCGCACTAGCATTACCACGTAATGTTAAGTTTTGATTAGTAGCACCAATCGTCATAGCTCCGGTAGGAGTCAGGGTATTTACTGTTACTGTTTGAGTAAATGCATTCGTACCAGTAAATGTCTGGTTAGCATCAAGTAAAGCAACATTGTTAGTTAAGCGTGCATCAGAAAGCGTACCGCTGGTTACATTGCTGGCATTTAAACTTGTCAGATTACCGCCATTAAGTGCCGGCAAGTAGCCTAAGCCATTTGTCTGAACAAGCTCACTGATTCCATTAAACGTATTGCCTTGCAATGTAACATTCGGAGGAAGACTACCAGGTATACATCCAGAGCTATCGCAGACAATATTTCCTCCAACGCGAAGATACTGCCCAGCATTAATATCACCTACCGCATCAATTGCATAACCGCCAACTGCACCATTTACTCTGAGTTCGGGTGCAGAGATACTAACGTACGTGCCTGTATCATCAATTGTACTATCCGCAATAGTTTGAGCAGCAGTAAATTTGGCAAGTTTATTAGCCGTTCCGCCAGGCGAGCTGACCGTTCCGCCGCCACCGCCCCCACAAGCTCCACCGGCAGTAGTACAAATTGTGTAGGTACCTGGTGCAGCTGCTGCATCGAATTGATATGAAACGTTACCTGTAGAAACACCATTAAAACCAACGGTTACTAAACCACCAGCATTAGTGGATGTTAATACTGTGTTGCCATTACCTTGTAGGGTTAAATCTTGCCCGACAGAACCAATCGTCATAGCCCCGGTTGGAGTAAGCGTATTTACCGTAATAGGATTACTAAAGATATTGTTACCAGAAAATGTTTGGTTACCATTAAGTTTGGCGAGATTAGCATCATTAGTAAGATTGGTAGAAGAAATCAGCGTTCCCCCAACCCGTAAGCCAGTGCTCGAATTAATATCACCAACTACATCCAAAGCATAACTTGGAGTAGCAGAATTAATTCCAACTCGACCATTAGTAGTATCTACATCAAATATACTACTTCCACCTCCAGCATTTACCACTTGGAATGTAGAAGTAGAATTCCCACTTGGCTGGATAGTAACTGCTGTTCCAGTATCGGTTATGCTACTATCCGCAATAGTTTGGGCTGCAGTAAATTTGGCGAGCTTATTTGCAGTTCCGCCAGGCGAGCTGACCGTTCCGCCGCCACCGCCCCCACAAGCTCCACCGGCTGTAGTACAAATTGTGTAGGTACCTGGTGCCGCCGAGCGATCGAAATTATAGGTGACACTGCCGGTTGGTATCCCACTAAAACCTACTGTTGTGGCATTGAGTCCAGTAGTTGCTGTTATATTGGTTGTAGCATTACCTTGTAAGGTTAGGCTACGAGCCGTATTACCGACCGTTAGTCCCGTTCCGGTATCAATAGTGTTGGTAGTAATTCCTGCAGAAAATGTATTTCCATTGCTAAAAATATTACCTGCATTCAACAGAGCTACATTCGCACTTAATCGACCGTCTGCAACAGTACCAGAACTAAGACTAGATGCATTTAGGTTAGTTAGGTTAGTTGCATTTAATACCGGTAAGTGACCGAGCGCATCAATCTGTACGAGCTGATTAATACCATTAAATACATTTCCTTGTGTTGTGACACTTGCGGATAATCGAGCATTACTGAGAGTACCAGTAGTTAATTGGGTTGCATCTAGATTCGTAAGTGCAAGCCCATCGCCAGAAAAGCTCGTTGCAGATACTGCCCCGCCAAAAGCACTTGAACCTGCCGAATTAATGGTTAATCTTGTGGCACCCGCAGTGCGAAATTCTAAATTAAACGGATCATTTGTACCAAGTACTGCATCTCCACCAAAACTATTACCCCCATTCGTAAAACAAGTCACACATCCACCGGCTGGATTCCAAACTAAATTACCACTACCGTCGTTTACTAAAGATCCAGCAGCTTGAATAGCTGGAAAATTATATGTTTGAGCACCAATACCTACCGTATTCGGTAAAGTAACCTGGCCAGAAAATACGTTTGAACCGGTAAATGTTTGATTGCCGTCTAAAAGTGCAACGTTAGCAGAGAGCCTAGCATCGTTAAGAGTACCTTGGGTAATATTATCAGCATTTAAATTGGTTAAATCTGCGCCACTCCCACTAAATGTATTTGCAGTTACCGAACCAGCTATTTGCGTATTGCCGTTAACAATAACTAATCCAGATGCAGCTGCTACTTTATTTGTATTTAAGCCAGCTAGATCGGCCGATGTAACGGCAAACTGTCCGGTTGATTTACCTCCTTGGCGAGAATTGAAAAATGTCCATCCTCCTAGTAACAACAAGATCGCAACGACTGCAACTCCGGTATAAAAAACCATGCGCATCCAACGAGTTCGATGCCAAGTAGAGTGTTGTTCTGTAGATGTATTCCCTGTCGTGCTTGCACTGGTCGATTTTTTGTTCGTAAAAACTTCTTCGCTTAATGGTGACTGTTGAATAAGACGAGATGAAAATAAATCTTGAGAAATATTTTTACTATTAGACGACAAATCACCGGTATTTTTTTTACCGGGATCAGAATTGGCCGCAATGCTACTTTTCGATGTATTTTCTGGTTTCACTCGTACCAATTATTTACTCTTTAAACAAACCGTTCTTTTGTTTTTTTGTCTACTAATAATTCTAATGGTTTTAACCTTATAGCACAAGGGTTATAAGTAATATAACAGCGTAATATTTTGATTAAATTTTATATATTTACAAACACGTAGGCGGCCGTGTCTGTCACTTCAACAATTCCTCGCTGAACAGGAAATTTTTGTTCTCCGTTTTTAGATTGAACTTTTAGTTCGCATGGGGTTAAAAGACAGAGAAAATTAGCATGATCAGCCAAAATATCAAATGGCCCGCTCTTGTTTTCGGCTGAAAGTAGCATGGCGGGACCTTCAAAATACGTCTGAAAAGGTGAAAAAACTGTTAATGAAAATGTTTTGCTTAATTTCATTGTTGTGGTTCACTTTTAAGAATTTTCTCTACTCCTTTTAGTGTTTCATTACGAGTAAAATACTGACCTTTTACTCCAGTATTTCGCTCAGTTACGAACATAGATTGTCGAAAGAATTCCATTAAGTCTCGTGCTTGATAATAAGCTCTTCTATCTGCAACTGAAAGTTCGGTTTCACCGATAATTGCGACAATTCCCTTAAGAGACTGGTACTTTTGTAATATTGACTGTACCTGACGAACTAACGCAACATGTCGTTCACCTACAATATCGGCTGTAAGCAGTGCTGAATTCGTATTAAGTAGGTCAACCGCCGGGAATCGTCCTTCTTCCATAATCGCCCGGCTCAAAACCACCACAGAATCAAGCTGAGAAAACACTTCGGTTACGGCAGGGTCAGTTAAATCATCAGCCGGAATAAAGAGTGATTGTACCGAAGTAATTGCACCTTTACTCGAAGAGCTCAGATTTTCTTGAAACGTTCCTACTTCGGTAAACAATGTTGGTTGATATCCACCCTCCGAAGAAACTTCTCCCATGAGAGTGGAGAGTTCATTACCGGCCTGAAGAAAACGATACACATTATCCACAAAGAATAGTACATCTTTTTTATATGTATCGCGCATATACCGTGCGGTAGCTGCAGCACTGCCGCCTACAAGAAATCTCAAAGCTGCATTTTCATTCATTTGTGCTAAATACATTACGGTTGAATCAAGTAACTTAGCGCTTGAAAGTGTGTCGTAGAGTTCACGAGCCTCTCGCATACGCTCGCCGATACCGACAAAGTACGAAATACCCTGTTTAGACTTTGCAACGTTATGCATAAGCTCGGTAGTGAGGACTGTTTTACCTACACCAGCACCACCCACAATTCCAATTTTGCGTCCATGCACAAACGGTGCAAAGAAATCGATCGCTTTTATTCCAGTCTCTATTAAGTCTGACTTTTGCGAAGCGCTAATTTCGCGCGATTGTTCGTTAGTAGCCGGAATATAACTTACGTCTTTTAGTGCTTCATCGCTATCGAGCGTTTCACCTAAAGCATTAAAAACTCTACCTAATACTGATTTACCAACTGGCAATTGTAATGTTTCTCCGGTACCGGTTAATACCTCACCAGCGCATAATACAACTTCAGAAAGGTTAATCGCCACCAAGATATCATCTGGCAAAAGTGAAACTATCATAAAACGAATATCTGGTTTATTCTGTAAACTTAATAATTGACCAACACTTGGTTGTGCACCTTCGTACTGGGCATCAACTACCACACCGTGAACAGAGTTGATTGTTGCAGTAATTTTATTCATCGTTTCCATACTCCTTGGGTTGGTTGATAGTTTCGGTCTAGCTCATCACGTTCTTGTCTTCGAGCCTGAGCAGCTCGTCGCAATAGTTCAGCATCTATTCGGCGTGCCTCAGAAGACGCCATATTCATTGCACTAAATCGACTGGCAAACTGGGCCAAGCTTGCTTCTAAAATAACTTCCGTTAACACCGTTTCTAAAATCATCGATTCAAGATAAGCCACAAACTCTTCAGCCGAAGGTTCAAAGATATATTCGTCTGGCGAAATTAAACCTTCGGGTCGTTCTTCACGTTCAGCCTGAGTCATGTCTCGCACTGCTTCAATAAGCGCAAAATGTACAATTTGCTGATCACCCAGGGAGACAAAATTTGGATAATACACAATTGGTGCCTCATACTGCTGTAAAACAGAGACTATTTCATCAATCTGAAGTGACTTTGTTAAGTCTGGCAAAGTAAAACTATAGGTCGGTGTAATGTTTCGTTCCAAGAGTAAATGCTCACCGTGAGCACCAATTACAATTAAATCGGTAGTTTTTGGATCGAACTCAAACAATGCCTGTTCGAGCAAGATAGCATCAACCGAACCAACCAAGTTAACATTTGCGCTCACCAGAAGCCGTACAGGACGCTTGTTTTCAACCGACCGTTGGCTATTTTCTACACGCAGTCCAGTGTAGATCAGCCAAAGTCGATTAAAAAACTGTCGTGATCCTAAAACTTGTTCTTTAATTTGTCGAATACGGATTGATGCAACATTTTCAAACACATGAGTAGTATTTTCTATTGCAACAATGTCGTGGTGTTCATTCAAAAGTTGGGTAGACTGTTTCATAGATTATTACACCCCTTCCTTTAAAATCTTAGCTATAAGGCTCGTAACAGCATCATCAGACTGCGGCTTATGAATTGGAAGTTTTTTCTGTACGGTCTTCTTTAGTTTCTCAATGTCTAATTGACCCTTACCTTCTTGTTCTAGTACTACTTCTATAATCGCTCGTTGCTGGGGTAATGAGAAAAAGTCATTTGGTTCTTGGCTTAATACCTCGGTTAACTGATGCCCCACCGCGAGTTCTTGCTGAGCATAATCACTCATTTGATCACTAAAGCGTGTGTATTCTTCGGCACTTCGATAATTTGAAAGCTCTTGCATAATTTTTGCCGAGAGTTGTTGCATGGTTGGATTTTGGCTTCGTCCACCAATACGACTCACTGAGAGATTAATGTTAATTGCTGGCATAACACCGCGCCGTAATACTTCGGTATCAAACACAATCTGTCCATCGGTCATAGAAATCAAACTTGTTGACTGGTACCCAGTTAGATCATTGTTTGGCGTGGCACCAGCCACTAAAATAGTCTGACTAAAACCAGTAGCTTTTAATTTTCCTGCACGTTCAAGTAAAGCCGATTGTACATGGAACATGTCGCCCGGGTATGCTTCGCGACCTGCGTTATTCCGAAGTAAAAGGGACATTTCTCGATACAACTTCGCAAAGTTAGAAAAGTCATCATACAGTACAACAACATCTTTCTTCTGGCTCCAGAAGTATTCTGCCACGGCACAACCAGCATATGGTGCAAGTACCCCAAGGGGTAATGATTCTCCCGCAACAGTAACGACTAACGTTATGTGTTGCATAACTCCTGCATGCTTAAATACTTCGACTAAACGATTTACCTCAATACGGCGTTTCGCAATCAAGACATACACCACAGACTTTCCAGACTTTGCCTGTGCAATTGCTACTTGCGTCATAAAAGAAGTTTTACCAGATTTACTATCTCCCATTATGGCAATACGCTGACCTTTTACAATCGGTAAAAGTGTATCAACATAACTCACACCCGTTATAAGTTGCTCATTTAGATCGTCACGTTGCTGAAAGTTCGGTGCGCTTCGAAAATATGGGGCATCAGTCGTACTTGCAATATACCCTTTACCATCGAGTGGCTTACCGAGCGGATCAATTACTCTCCCGACAATTCCTTTTCCGACCGGCAGACTAATCTCTTTTGATTGGAGCGATACTAATTCACCTGCCCGCACAGTTTGATTGCTGAGTAATAAAATTTCTAATCCGTCAGCATCAATTTGCCAGACAATTCCTTTTGCTCCACCAGCAAATGCAACCTCAGAAAAAACTGGTGCGCCTTTGAGCGGAGTAGTAAGTACAATACATTCATGTACTGCTACAACTTCTGCAGTAACTTTTGCGGCCGATATAGTCTTAGGCATGTTGTAACCTCTCTGCTAGTTTATGTGAGTTGTCAAAAAGGCTCGTGCGTAAAGATAGGTCGTACACCGAAGAGTCGGTGCGTAAAATACAGCCAGCAATTAAATCGCTATTCTGCGCGATATGTAAAACTGCCTGCGGGTGAACGTGAGAACGAAACCAACCCGTTAACTCGGTAATCTCATCACCAGTTGGCATACTAGCCATTACCAATGAAAGTTGCGGGCTCGATACAAGGACACTTTTTAAAAAACTCACAAGCTTTGTATTAATTGCTGGTGTCATCTCTCTAAGCGTATTTACTTGAGCAAATTCTTGTACATTTTCTGGCCAATTTTGTGGGGTAGTATAATCTGTTGTCTTAAGCTGTTGAGTACTCATTAATAGAGCCTCTACTTGCTGATGGCTTGAAAAAGAGTTAGGTAATCGATACGACATTACTTTACGCTCGCTTCTATGTCTTTTTTTAATGCATCTTTATTTGCTTCGAGTGAAGAAAATAGATAATCTTTTTGTTGTTGATAATCTAAATTTCCTGCAATATCCGCCATGTACCCAATCATTATCTCTGCAACTTGAGTATCAACTTTTTTTATTACTTCTTGCTTTGCACTTTCTGTAAGGGCATGTAGTTCACTGTGGGCCAATTTTGTTGCTTCGGTATTCTCTTTTGCAGTAGCCTGCAAATCTGCCACAGTTTGTTTCAGTATTGTTTGTGTTGCAGAGCTGAACTCATCGAGTTGTTTTTTGGTCACTTGTTCGAGAGAAGAAATAAATGTTTTGCTAATTTTGTCAGCATTATTTTGTAAAGACTTTTCGAGACCCGCTGTTTGCTTCACCAGTAGTGCATCAAACTCTTGTTTGGCTTTCGCCGAAGTCAGTTCTGCAGTACTTTTCTGCTCTGGTTTTTCTTTTTTATCAACCAAAATTAATAAGCCAAAGATTACTGCTACTACTGCCAGAAAAACGCCGACTACTAAAATTATAAGATCCATATTTATCCTCGAATTATTATTTTAATGATAACAAAAGCCACTATAAAAATTATCGCAATCATACCAATTACCTGAAGCAAACTTAAGAAGATGGCATTTTTTGCAGTTGGATTCCGACCGATGGAACGTATGCTACTCGATGCGCTCGAATAAAGAATAACCAACGAAACAACCAAGGCAATCAAAATTATTATAGTTACTAAAATTGTTCGCTCTGACGAAACAGTTTTACCGCTCGCACCGTTTAATACTTGTTGAAGAGGGAGCAGAATTGCCGGTACACTTGGTGAACTTGATTGATAATCACTCACGTTTACTACTATTGGTAACAATCGAATATTTACGGTTTTGGTTGATCCATCTTTAGCAGTAAGAGTTCGGGTCTGGTTAGTTTGGTCTTTTCCGGCTGTGGCAAAACTTTGTGCAGCGGTACCAAGCACTCGTGCAGATTGAGTTGCCTTCATTACTACACCCGCAATTGGGGAAGCAGTTAGCTGGTCACCTACTTGAATTTCTCCATTAATGTCTGATGCAGCAACTTTTGCTTGCCCATCGGTAATAATTGGTGGCCGTGCAGTACCACTCACATTAATAACCACATCGCCCGACCCGACTGCGACACCATACAAGTATTGCTCATTGCCAGTCTCGGCCAAACTAATCGTATTATCCTTTAATGCTACCGCAGCACCTGCAACTACATCTGGCTGTATTTGGTACGACTGTGTTGAAAGGCCTTCGGCTAATGCAGTTGTTGGCATAGCTAAAATAATTAACACAAAACACAATACAACAATCCGTTTATAACTATGGGTCAACCAACTAATTCTTTAATCTATCAATTATTAGTGTAAAT
>JAHFOQ010000001.1:0-26856 GCA_023261595.1 bacterium
GCCTCTTTGCTCTGATGGGAGTCGTTTTAGTAATGTACTCTAACCGTCCTCCGAGAGTGTTGGAATATCAGATAAGTAACTATGGGGTTATGGTGGGGGACAAGAAGTATCTTTTTGATGACTTTAGTAGTTACTATGAAATTTCAGACTATGGTCAGCCATTGCTCGAATTAGTACCAAATAAACGCTTCGGTACTTTAGTAAGTATGCCCCCTAAAGCTGATGAACTCGATAGGGTAGAACAAACATTGGGGCAAATGCTTCCAAAAACCGAGAGTCGACAAGATTATATCGATAAGCTCTTTCGGTATTTACGCTTCTAGTGCTTTATTTTTTGTAATTTTCAGGTATAATAAACGTCTTAAGCGCCCGTAGCTCAGTTGGATAGAGCGTCAGTTTGCGGTACTGAAGGTCGTAGGTTCGACTCCTGCCGGGCGCACCAAGGTTTGAGTCTCACTTTTGTGAGGCACAGACCTTGTTTGTTACTTGGGGTCGAAACCTAAGGTTCGCCGACGATTGAGTGAGTGATAACCAAAAGTATACTTTTAGGTTATACGAACGATTGAGGAGGATTGTTGCGTAAGTAACTGTACTGCCGGGCGCACCAGAGTAATTATAAAAGACCTACTGAGGTCTTTTTTTGTTATGCTTGCTATATTCTATTAATCTGATAAAATTTACTTGCTCCATTCGGCAAAGAGAGAAGTCTACTGTGAAATCACGAATGCCGGACTTTATGGCTCAGAGTGTTCATGTTATTGATTACACAGCCTTGCAAGATCGTGGAGTATTAGTACTAGCATTTGATGTGGATTTAACACTAGGCCCAATGGGCTGTAGTACCTTGGATACACCTACCGCAGCATTGCTTCATTCAATGATGCATTTCGGTGAGTTCGAGAAAATCTTGTTGGGTAGCAACAGCTCACGTGACATGTCTCAGATAACCAGTATATTTGATGGTATTGCAGTTTCGCCGGGCGGCGAAGTTCGTAAAAAGCCTCATACTTCATTTTTTGAAGCAGTTCATAGTGCAGCTGGAAACTACCATCCCAGAGAAATAGCATATATTGGTGATAAATTGTTGTGGGACACATCACCTGCAGGTGAATATGGATTTGTGACTGTCCTAGTTAACCCTCTTGGCAAGGATCTGCTTACCGAGAGAATTGTTCTCCGCCGTGCCCGTGAGCGACGTCACCTAAGGCGTCTTGGAATTGAAAGACCATAGAATTTGGCGATCTATAGAAATAGATCGCTTTTTAAATACTAGATATTTAGTAAGTATATAATAAGCATGAGTAGATTAAGGTTGATATAATAAGTATTATATGATATAAATTATCAGTTCCAGTGTTAATTGTTTAAACGCTGGAGTGTACCCCACAACACGACAAACAGGGAGCAATTGCATGTCAATGACTGATACTTCTATGGGTCGAGGACAGGACAGAGAACTTGTCCTGCCCCCCGGCACATTTGCCTTTGTGCTCGACAGCACAAAGGGTAAGGTTTCGGCTTACGTTGGTTCACATAAAGCTTCACTTTCTGCCACTGATACGTTGGTGGTATGGGATCCTGTTGAAAAGAAGATTAAGCAGGTCGATTCATTCGATCGGGCTATTCAGACTTTTATTCGTGCTGAAGAAGGACAGTATGTTGTGCTTTCTGACCCGGCAGTAGCCGAGTCACTACCATCACCGCCAGAAGGCGTTCCTACCGAATCTGTCCGTCTCAACGTCGGTCGTTCGGTAATCATTCCTGGACCAACTTCATTTCCGCTTTGGCCTGGCCAATCAGCAGAGACTGTTGATGGTCATCATCTGAGGCATAATCAGTATCTTGTTGTGCGAGTTATCAACCCTGAACAAGCAGCCGCTAACTGGAACAATGCAGTTATGGCTCCACAGGTTGCTCTACCTGATCAGACTTCGTCTGAAAACGACGATGCTTCAGGTAGTGATTCTACTCAGTCTTCTGTTAATGATGGTGAGCAGACTTCTACGTCAGCCACTACCGTTTTGCCGAGTTCTGATACTTCTGTACCTCCTTCATTTACTATGGGTCAACTCTTGATCATCAAGGGAACGGATGTTTCTTTCTACATTCCTAGTACGGGTATTGAGGTCATTCGTGACCGTAGTACACATGAGTATGTCAGAGATGCAGCTACTCTTGAACAGCTTGAGTACTGTATTTTGTTGGATGAAGCTGGAACGAAGCGTTTTGTGCGCGGTCCAGCAGTAGTTTTCCCTGAACCAACTGAAACATTTGTTACAAATAGTGATGGTGACAGGAAGTCACGAGCCATTGAGCTTGATGATCGTACTGGCATCTATGTGAAGGTTATTGCACCTTATTCGGATGATCAGGGTGAACATCCTGTTGGTGAAGAACTCTTCATTTCTGGTTCGAACAATGGTATTTACTTTCCTAGGCCTGAGCATTCAATCATTGAATATGATGGTAAGCGAAAGCATCATGCGATCGCTATTCCTGTTGGTGAAGGACGTTATGTCTTGAACCGCGACGAAGGCCGCGTGGACACCGTAAAGGGTCCTCGTATGTTCTTGCCTGATCCTCGCAAAGAGGTCGTGGTGCGTCGTGTTCTTGATTCTCGTACTGTCAATCTGTTGTATCCAAATAACGATGAAGCCTTGCGAGTTAACGCTCGTTATGAGCGTGAAGCTGAACAGCTTGATCCTGGAGAATATCTCGGTGGAGCAGAGAGACATTCCTTTAGAGGAATGGCTCCGGCTAGTGCTTTGGCCGAAGATGAATTTGTCGGCGAGAGAGAACAACGCCGTAGTCAATACAGCCCACCCCGCACCGTTGTACTCGACAACAAGTACGAAGGTGCTGTTGGTATCAACATTTGGCCCGGCTATGCAGTAATGGTTACCAATAAGTCTGGCAGCCGGCGGGTTGAACTTGGCCCCAAGGCGATTTTGCTTGACTATGATGAAATTCTTATGCCTATGGAACTTTCAACTGGAAAGCCAAAGACAACTGACAGTTTGTTGCGTACTGCCTACTTGAGGACTACCAACAATAAGATCAGCGATGTGGTTGAGGTTGAGACGAAAGACCTGGTAAAGGTCCGAATCAAAATCTCGATGCGTGCGAACTTCGAAGGAAACACCGATGAAGAACGCGAGCGATGGTTTGATGTTGAAAACTACGTTAAGGTTTTGTGTGATCATGTGCGGTCTCGTCTGCGTGGTGAAGCAAAGCGCCACGGTATTCAGGAATTTTATCGTGAATCTGTTGACACAGTTCGCGATACTATTTTGGGTCAAGCGACACAACATTCTGAAGAAGATGCAGCTCGACGTCCGGGCCTTGTCTTTGAAGAATTTGGTCTTCATGTCTATGATGTAGAAGTTTTGGCGGTTGAAATTCAGGACGCCGATGTGGCGCACCTACTTACTCAGGCACAGAGTCGTGCTCTCGAGGGAGCAATTGAACTCTCTGAAGCTGAAGATGAATCTGCTCGCATTTCAGCTCGAGAAGAGCTCAATCGAGCCAATCTTAAGTACTCTCACGAAACTGAAGTTGCTCGAGCCCAGATTGGTCTCGATGCACTACGGATTAATGTTGAAACTAATATGGCTACTCTCGCCGCTGATCTCAAGCAGGCACAAGCAAAGGTTGAGATCGATGAGCTTCGCTTGGGTGAGCAACGTAAAGCTTCTGACCAAGCCCGTGAACTGCTCAAGGCAGATAACGATGTCGAACTCGAACGCATTAAGACTGAAGCAGAGGTATATGTTTCCAGGCTTTCAGCGATTTCGCCAGAAATGTCTGCTGCTCTTCAGCACTTCGGTGAAACTAGCTTTGTTGAGAAGCTGGTTGAAGGGCTTGGCCCGATTGCGGCTGCTACTGGTGTTACTACTGCCGATCTCTTTAGAAATGTCTTTGCAGGTACTCCATTTGAAGGATTGATGGCTACTATGGCCGAACGTCCTCTTGCTCGTGCTGGCGGTAACGGTAGGAGCTACCGAGACTGACCCCATTTACGACCTAATTATTTAGGTCGTTTTTTAATACTCTTGACAATCTTTATTGTATTTGACAAAATACGGTTGCGTTCCTTGAGAACAACAGATTAAAATCCCTGGCTTAAAAATAATGTAATAATAAATGCCAGGGTAAAAGCGCCCGCAGGAGCGTAGGGACGGCTGGAGCTTCACCGGCGCCTCGCTGTCTCATCCTGCCACGCTAGCTCCGCATACTTCTACCTTCGGGTAAAGGTTGCCGAGTTAGCTCACGTGTCGCTCGATGCCGACAGCCCTTGTGGCCACGCTTAAGGTTGTGCGTGCTTAGTTAGTTGGCGAGGTAACGGCTCACCAAGACAGGCAAAACAATCTAGGATCTTTGTGGGGCCGAGCCCACAGAGCTTCCGACCAGTTCTTTACCATTCGCGGACAGACAACAAAGCCCTCCCTCTGTTTTCTGTTCGTTGCCCCAGGGAGACTCCCGCCCACCACCGCCTCTCCCTGGGGCAAAACTCTCGCTCTGCCAATATGGCAGGGCTTTTTTCTTATCGAGAGTTCCGTTATGCTAATAAGAACTGTGAAAAGACAAAATTTTCACAGCCAAAGCACGGAGAGATGCAGGAGTGGTTGAACTGGCTGCTCTCGAAAAGCAGTGGGCCTTCACGGGTTCCGTGGGTTCGAATCCCACTCTCTCCGCCACGTCAAAACCACGCTTTTACTTTCTTAAAATAGCAAAAGCTATTTTATTCCAGTAATCGCATAGTTTTTCCTTCTCCAAACAAAATTGCATTTTGTTTGGGTTATAAACAGATTAAGTAATATATAACTAGAAATAGTATTTTCATATAACAATAATGAGTGTAATCTTTTTAACTATTTTTTTTATCATTCTCGGACCCGTAGTAGTAGAGATTACTGGGTATTTTTGGCATAGGTTTGTAGAACACGGAGGAATATTTGGCTCATCTATTCAATACAAACATTACTTGCATCATGAAAGAGATTATCCAACCACCAAACTTCGTCCACACAAGAGCTACACCAGTGCGCGTTCGTATGGTTGGTATGTATTAACGGTTTTTTTAGTAGTTAGTACGTATTTACTCCTACCGCTCCGCTATAGTTTACCAATGATCCTCTCGGGACTTGTGTATGCAAAATTTGTAATTAGTACATTTCATTCGAGCTTTCATAAGAAAAATTATTGGCTGAATCGCTACACTTGGTACAAAAGACTTGTATATTTACACGATATCCATCATTATAAACCCGTAAATTACGGAATTAACCTATTTGTTTTAGATAGATTGTTTGGTACGTTTTCTGATACGAAGACTTCAAAAATTGAAGATAATTTTCCATCTGCACCAAAGAAACAATTTAGACTAAAAATGCAAAAAAACCAATGATAACAATTTCACAACATAAGCATAAGATTCAATTTCTCAAAAGAGTGTATGATGTTCGCAAACACGGTGAATTTGCGACCGATAAAAAAACCACTAATCTTTTTCGATCTCGTAAACGAAAACATACAGTTAAGCTGCCATTGCGTGATTTTAACCAGGTGATTTCGATTGATAAGACCAATAAGTCTGCACTTGTTGAAGGTATGACAACGTATGAAACGCTTGTGGACGAAACTCTCAAACAGGGATTTATGCCGGCTGTGGTACCTCAACTGCGGAGTATTACATTGGGTGGGGCAGTAACTGGTATTGGCATTGAATCGAGTAGTTGGAAGTATGGATTTCCACACGAAACAGTTGAAGAAATAGAAATTTTTACCGGGAGTGGGGAGGTAATATCTGCACGGCCCGATAATGAAAATAAAGATCTATTTTTTGGATTCCCAAATAGTTATGGGAGTCTTGGATATGCACTTTCTCTCCAAATAAAACTCATTCCTGTGAAGCCATTTGTACATTTACAGTATCTAAAGTTTAACAATACTAAGGAATTATTTTTAGCTTTTAAAACAATTTGTAACACCGGCAAATATAACAACAAAAACATCGATTTTATCGATGGAGTAATGTATGGTAAAAACGATTACGTAATTTGTATCGGTACCATGGTTGCGACTGCACCATTTGTGAGTGACTATACCTATGACAAAATTTTTTATAAATCGATTATTGAGCGAGATGAAGACTACCTGACTATAAAAGATTACATTTGGCGTTGGGATACCGACTGGTTCTGGTGTTCGAAAAACCTTAAAGCACAACATCCTATTATTCGTCGTTTGTATGGAAAAAAGCGCTTACGTTCTGATTATTATATGAAGTTATTTGCTATGGAAACCAAGTATGGTTTAGTAAGGCGAATCGATAAAGTAGCTCGCCGCCCAGAAAGAGAAATGGTAATTCAAGATGTAGAGATACCATTAGAGAACTGTGAAAAATTTGTTTCATTCTATCAAAAAAATATTAATATTCTCCCTGTATGGATGTGTCCAGCCCATCAAATGAATGCAAAAGTTGATTGGAAGTTATACAGAATGGATCCAAATAAGTTGTATATAAACTTTGGATTTTGGGATAGCGTAAAAGCTCGAAAAACTGATCCTTCTTATCATAATAAATTGATTGAAGACGAAGTACGTCTACTAAAAGGCAAAAAATCGCTTTATTCAGATAGTTTTTATGATAAGGCTACATTTTGGAAACTTTACAATAGGGCAGATTATGATATACTCAAGCTCAGATACGATCCTGAGTCGCGACTCAAGGATCTTTATGAAAAAACAGTAAAAAAAGGATAAAATGGCCGATTCTACAAATAAAACCACGGTTAAGAAGCTCTTAACCCTTGCTGACATTAAAGTAAATGGAAAACGCGCTCAAGACATTATTATTACTGACGAACGTTTTTATGACAGAGCTCTAAGCCATGGAAGCTTAGGTATTGGCGAAAGCTATATGGATGGTTGGTGGAGTGCAAATAAGCTCGATCGATTTTTTGAAAATGCTTTTCAGGCAGATTTACGCGATAAGGTGAGTAAGAATTGGAGACTAGCAGCTTACGTTGTTCGTGGTTCTCTCATTAACTTCCAGATGGGGAAACGAGCTTATAAGAATGCTCAAAAACATTATGACATTGGTAATGATCTTTACGAACCAATGCTTGGGAAGACAATGGCTTACACCTGTGGGTATTGGGACAGAGGAGCAAAGACGCTCGATAAAGCTCAAGAAGATAAATTTGAGCTTGTTTGCCAAAAGCTTGGTTTAAAAAAAGGAATGAAAGTGCTAGATCCTGGTTGTGGATGGGGTGGCCTTTCTCGATACATGGCACAAAAATATGGCTGTGAAGTTACCTGTTTTACTCCGGCTAAAGAACAAATAGCGTATATTAAACAGCACTCAAAGGGCTTAAAAGTGAAACCTATCCTTTCAACATGGCAAGACTATAAAGGTAAGACTAAGTTTGATCGTATTGCATCGATTGGAATGATGGAACACGTAGGGCCAAAAAATTATGAAAAATATTTACGTCGTATGGCAGAAATATTAACCGATGATGGAATTATGGTACTACACACAATAGGAGGCAACAAAAGTATTCGTCGAATTGATCCATGGATTGATAAATACATTTTCCCAGGTGGTGTTTTGCCAAGTGTAAAACAGCTAGCCAGTGCCTTTGAAGGTATCTTTATTCTTGAGGATTGGCATAATCTTTCAACCAACTATGATAAAACATTGTTAGCTTGGTATGAAAACTTTAAGGAGTCTTATCCAAAGCTCAATCATGATAAATATGACACTCGCTTCTATCGCATGTGGGAATTCTATCTTCTTACTTGTGCTGCATTGTTTCGAACACGTCAAACTCAACTTTGGCAGATAGTAATTAGCAAAAAAGGTGTTACTGGTGGGTACAAAAGCGTCCGCTAAATAAAAAGCCTTCAGATGTATTAGATCTGAAGGAGTAGAGTACACTACCTGTGCAGATAGCGTACGGAGGTGCAAAGAATGGGTAGTGCGTCTTGGTAGAAGCCGGCAGAGCCGACCAGAAGGGGCAGACGCGTTGAAGAGAAAAGATTTTTTGGGCTTTTAGCATTTGTGCCCTTAGAGAAAGAATCGAATGTAGGTTGACTTTGCTTCTTGCCGATTCATTCTGAACCGGTCGTAAATAATATACTATATTGTTGAGAAAAAGTATATCAAGCTAAACTGTATAAACCTTTCAGTTTAGCTTTTTGTTGAGAATGTAAGTTATGGTAGCTCCACCTTTCTATCTAAGGTACAATTATAGGTATGAATAAAAATGAAACATGGAACTTAGATGATATCATTACTCTCGAAGAGTTTATGCCGCTGCTCGAGAAGGTTAATAATCAACTTTCGCGTTATACTGAATATTTTGCCCAATTTACACCAAATATGGATACTCAGCTATTCAAAGATTTTTTAGCTTTTGACGAAGCTCTAGATGAAGATATGATGCGGCTAGGTGGACGAGTAATGTTAATGGAATCAGCGGACATTAAAGATAAGCAAGCAATGGAGTTAAAGACTAAATTAAAAAATTTAGATTTAGCATTAAGCGAAGTTGCACTACCTGTTTTTCAGTGGCTCAAAGGGAATGAAGTTGAAGATAAGCCCCAGCTTGATGATAAGAATGCACAAAGACTCTTTGCTGAAGCAGGTGATTTAGGGTATGTTTTACAATTTGGTCGTAAAACTGCAAGTTATTCACTTTCTCACACAGAAGAACTGATTATTCGAAACAAAGATTCGAATGGAGTAGGTGTAGTAAATGATCTCTATAACATGATTACAAGTGATTTTCGCTTTGAATTTTGCCCACCCAACAAAAAGGTTTGTACAATTGATACAATCGATGAATTAAATCGCTATACATTTTCGGCTGATCCAGCCGAAAGAGCTGAAGCGTTTCGTTCGCGATTTGAACAATACGAAACGAATATTGAAAAACTTTTTGTTTCGTATCAGGCTATTGTAAAAAATTGGGTCTATACGAGTAAGCTACGGGGTTATGCCTCGCCGATATCAATGCGTAATGTTGATAACCATTTAAATGATAAAGCAATAGAAACTCTCCTTGATGTATGTGGAAAAAATACCGAAATTTTCCAGCGGGTATTTCGATGGAAGGCAAAGCAGCTTGGTCAAGAAAAATTAAAACGAGTAGATTTCTATGCTCCACTTGGAGGCGAAACACAAACTATTGAGCTTGATCCATCGGTTGATCAAGTTCTTGAAAACTTTCGTGAATTTTCACCTCAATTTGCTGATTATGCCAAAACAATTGTCGAAAAACGACATGTTGATTTTTTGCCACGGTCGAATAAACGCTCGGGTGCGTTTTGTATGAGTATTGGCCCCAAGATTGCTCCATATGTAATGACAAATTTTGCTGGTCGAATGACTGATAAGTTTACTATTGCTCATGAACTTGGTCATGGAGTACATATGCTCTATGCCTCTAAACATAGTATTGGTGCAATGCACGCTAACCTCCCATTAATGGAGACTGCTTCTACTTTTGGAGAAATGATTGTGTTCGAAAAAACCCTGCAAGCAACAGAAGACACTGCCATAAAAAAACAACTCTTGGCCGAAAAATTACTTGATAGCTATGCAACTATAATGCGACAAAACTATTTTACTAAGTTTGAAATCGCCGCACATGCTGCAAGTGAAAAAGAGTTTACAATAGACGTATTAAATCAACTTTGGCTTGATAACTTGGCTGAACAGTTTGGTGATAGTGTGGAAGTCGATGAAATGTTTAAATATGAATGGGCATATATTCCACACATTTTCTCTACACCGTTTTATTGTTATGCCTATAGCTTTGGTGAATTGCTTAGTATGGCATTGTATAAACGATACAAAGACGAAGGTGAGAGTTTTGTTGCTAAAATAGAACAGATTCTTGCCGCTGGTGGCTCTCAAGATCCAGCTGAGATTCTGCGAGAAGTTGGTATTGATATGGAAGACCCAGAATTTTGGCAAGGTAGCTTTGCAATTGTAGAAGATTGGCTTACACAGCTCGAAAAACTATGAAGATAAAATTAATCTTATTGGATTTTTATAATGTATTATATTTTCCGCGCGAAGAAGAGATTAACCAAGAAATAGTGGAATTCTTACAAAGTAATAACCAAACGTATCTATTCGGCCTACTTACTGCAGTACATATTGATATAGAGGAATGGCTAAAACAGCGTCAGCTTAAGAATTATTTTCAGTTTATTAAAACAACCGAAGAACTTCAGGTGAGTAAGAACGAGCCAGATGTATATGAAATGGTAGCAAATAGTTTCGAGCTGAAACCAGAACAAGTGTTATTTATTGATGATTTGCCCGAAAATATTTCGGCTGCAAAAAAAGCCGGTTTACAGACACTACTCTATAAACCGACCCAGTCTTTTACAGAACAACTTAAAGAATTTCTTTAGTAGTCTATATTTTGGTTAATATATATTTGTAGATTTTTTCTAATTTGCTCGAATGTATAGGTGTACACACTTAAGACAAACAACACTAACTTTTTAGTTTTTTTGCGAGAGAGTTAAGCTCTACTACACTCTTAAGTAGATTTTCTCCCAAAACAGGTACTGAACATTCTCCTGCGGGAGTAATAAGCTTATCTGCTTGAGGTAAATTAATTTCTGCACGGGTATCGTACATATTAAAGTTAATAAATACTTGTCTAAGATGTGCAACTGCACGTGAACCGCCCATTCTTCCGGTTGAATAACTCACAAAACCTACCGGCTTACCCCACCACTCCATACCAAGCCAGTCTATGGCATTCTTTAGTTGTGCTGGATAACCGTGATTATACTCCGGCGTGATAATTAAATAACAATCGCCATCCTCAATTTTTTTTGACCAAGCTTGCACTACTTTATGCGGATACTTTTCATGTAAGTCAAAGGGTTCTATCGAGGAGTCATCGAATGGCATTGGATAGTCTTCGAGATCAAGAAGTTCGTATTCTAAATGAGCATTGTTAAGTTCGGTACACACCCACTTTGCAACCCTCTCGCCTAAACGACCTTTCCGTACCGAAGCCAGAATAATTTTTAATTTCATAGCAACAGTATATCACTTATGCTTGAGAATATTTGTTCTAAATGACAAAATAGCGAGGTATTTGCACCCAAAAAGAGAGGCGGCTATGCCAATAAAATTTGGTACCGACCTAGATGATGTAATTGTGCCATTTGTTCCTTCAATTAGTGCGTTTACTCATAGGGAATACCAGATAACTGCGGGGTATGAGGATTTTACATCCTTTGAATTTGCTGAGATTTGGGGACTTACCGTAGAAGAGTGCGATGAAATTTTAGATGCCTATTTTGCCTCAGATGATTTTCTCGAAATTGAGCCACGTACTGATGCAGTAATTGGACTAAATTCACTCAATTTCTCAGGTGTAGATCTAAGTCTTATTACTTCTCGGCACAACCTTATTCGTGAACATACTCGAAAATGGATTAAGACAAAGTTTCCTGATGTGTTTACGAATATATGCTTTAGTAGCAATGTACATACCGACAGAGCTTCGGGCAAGACCAAGGCTGAGATATTGCATGAGTTGGGTATTACGCATTTTGCCGAAGACAGTGCACATTACGCACCAGAGTGTGCAGAGGTGTGCGAAGTCGTATATTTGTTTCGGCATCCGTGGAACAGAGATCTAATACTACCCAAAAATGTTATGGAAGTAGATACTTGGTATGAAGTAACTGCTCATATTCGCTCGATTATTACTTAGTCGAGCTTTTTATTTTTTATGCAAATCGAGAGCGCAACTATTTATGCAAAAACGTTGTCCGGTAGTCTCTTTTGGTCCGTCTTCAAACATATGCCCAAGATGTGCTCCGCAATTACTACAAACCACTTCTGTGCGTTGCATATTGGCTGAATTATCTTCAATTAATTTAGTTGAACCAGGTATGGCTTGGTCAAAACTTGGCCAGCCAGTTCCGCTTTCAAACTTTGTGCCTGCTTCGAATAATTTTTGTCCGCACACTACACAATGATAGCTACCATCGCTGTGCTCATTTACGTACTTACCTGTAAAGGGCGGCTCGGTAGCCTTATTTTGCGTAACCTCTCTTGCTATTTCGCTCAGTTCTGTAATTCTCTGTTCTTTTTTTGCTTTGTTCATATGCTTATTATACTCTAGCGTGCAATAATATAGGTATGACGAAAAAAGAATTTGTTGAAGCAGAACGAAAGTATATGATAGAACTGTTGAAAAAGCTTACCCCCTCTCAATGGCATGCAGATTCTTTGTGCGAAGGATGGACTGTAGAAGATGTTGCGGCTCACATTGTAGTACGTGAAGGTTTAATCGGTCCAATTGGTATTGTGGTGCCGCAACTACATAAGGTACATGACAAGCGAATTAAACGGCTAGAAGAAAAAGGCCATGCAGTTATTATACAAAAACTCGAAAGATATCCTTGGTATATGCCAGCTATTGCAAACACAGCAGAGTTTTATATACATAACGAAGATATTTTGCGCGGAAGCTTAAATATGCACCGATCTGATCCTAATAAAAAAGCCGGAGAGATACTGTGGCAAGCACTAAAAGGAATGGTGAAAATAAGAAAAAGTCTTATTAGTGATCTTGGGAATGTGCAGTTTGAAAACTCACAGAGTGGTGCTGTAGTTACGGTAGTGAATAAGCATTCGCAAAAAGATACTGTTGTTTCTGGAATGCCTGGTGAATTACTTTTGTTTGCGTATGGTCGACGCAGTGCAGCAAAAGTAAAGATTACTTCTTCTAAGTTATAATAATTCTTATGGAAACAATACCGCGTAACAATACAGAGCCAGATGAGGATATGCGTAAACGTGTACGTAAAGCTGGCGTAATTGGTATTGGCGCACTCGCATCTATGGGCGCAATAGGTGCAGGGCAAACGGCAACCCCAGAGCGTCAGTCGGTTCCTCAAGAAAATATCGTAGTTTCTGCAGAAGAAGTTCATTCTAGTCGCGAAAATGAAGCTAACAAAGTATTAAATCAACCTGCAACCGAATTAAACGAACATAATGAGGCTGAACCGCAGACACTACAAAATGAACCGGCTGCTTGGTGGCCGGTAGAAGTAAAACAAAATTGGCTTACTATTAATAGTATTGCACAGGAATATATGATCGACCCTTATCTAGTAGCCAGTATTGTAACTGAAGAAAGTATGGGCCGAAATATTAAGAATGAATATGGAGCAACAGGGTTGATGCAGATTATGCCAAGCACCGCACAAGAGATTGCGAGATTAAGACATCGTTCATACTACAATATGGAAGATCCACAACAGAATTTAGATTATGGTTGTTGGTTAATTCACTATCTAGATGAAAAATATATTAAAGCTCGAGGAATTAGTCTTAATTCTGATATGGGAATTGCCATGCTCGCAGTGTATTACGGCGATGGTGAGGGAGCTGGTGAACTATGGGCAAGAAATGACTATAATCAGAACGTGTTAAGTGAACAAGCTAAGCACGTTGCTCCGATGTGGACTGATATGTATCACAATCGCAACAAAGTAACGAGTGAAGTATTTGAACAGGTTAGAGGGAAATAAGAGCTAGTTACTACTAGCTTTCTTGGCAGCTTCGTCGAGCTCTTTCAGATTGGTGGGGATTGGATTATCTACCAAAAGTTGAGCCATATAGGTAGAATTATGTGCAAGATATCGAATTGTACGATTCGTATAAAGATGCTTTTCACCGCCAGCTTCTATGTAGCTTGGTCCTGGGCCAGCGTCACCTACCCAGTATGAGTCGCTATTAGGTGCAATAGTACAGCCTAAATGAGTAAGATTAAAGAGAGTATTAGCGCAGATATCATGGGCACCATCTTCATTGCCAGTGACTATACATGCACCAACTTTGTTGTAGAGAGGATACTGACCAGTTTGAGTGTCACCATCACCATAACTACCATCTAATCTTTCAAGAACCATTTGGCAGACACTGCCACGTACCCCAAACCATATAGGAGTAGCGATGACTAGAATATTACAAGCTTTAATTTTGGTATAAATTTCTGGCCACTGATCACCATTGCCCTCATCATTACTCACACCAAATTTAACATCATAGTCGCGCACACGAAGTTCTTCGCACTCCACACCAAGCGCGGTATATTCTTCAATGGCTTTGGCGATTAACGCACCAGTGTTACTTACTGTGGGGCTCGGTTTGAGCGTGCAATTTAGTATAAGTGCCTTTAGCTTCATTGTTTTATCTCCGTTATGCTTTTATTGTATAATGGATTGTAAATATGAAACAAGCAACAGAAAAAGCAGATTTTGGCGGAGGGTGTTTTTGGAGTGTCGAAGAAGTTTTTCGTACGTTATTTGGGGTGACAAAGACTACTGTTGGATATGAAGGTGGACATGTCGATAAACCTACCTATGAGCAGGTTTGTACTCACACAACTGGTCACGCTGAAACAGTTCAGGTAGAATTTGACCCAAGTAAGATTAGTTTTGAAAAATTGCTCGATGTATTTTTTATGCATCACGACCCAACTCAGTTAAACCGACAAGGCCCTGATGTAGGGGATAATTATCGAAGTGTTATCTTTTACCATAACGAACAGCAAAAACAGCAAGCAGAAGCAAAAATATCTGCATTAAATAATTCTGGCAAGTTTCATAGCCCTATCGTTACAGAAGTTGTGCCGGCTCAGACATTTTGGCATGGCGAAGAATATCACCAGCAATATTTACACAAGCGAGATTTGGGAGTTTGTTATTAAATGAAAGGCCAGGTTTATGCGTATTAAACACCGTTCGCTCATTGTAGTATTTTTACTCAACTGTATTACATTAACGTTGTATCAAATTTATTGGTTTTTTATTACAAAGACTGAGATGAATGTAGTGAATGCCAAACAAGATAAAGTACCATTCTTTCTCTGGTTCTTTGTACCAATAATTAATATCTGGTGGTTTTATCGATTCTGTAAAGCAATGTCGATTGTAACGAAAGGCATGCTGAACAAATGGCTGGCATTTTTTGCACCATTTATTATTAGTGCAATGGTTGGTGTAGTATTTGGTTTGTTTAACAATTTTGTTATTTATTCACCAGCTCAGCTTACAAGCTCAGCCCTACTGTCTTATGGAATAAGCGTACTGCTTTTTAGCTTACCGATACTGTATTACCAGTCATATCTTAATAAGGTATCGCGTTAAATAGAATAGAACTGCTACAATAGAAAAATGAATTATATACTGCAAAACTTTGATAACCATTTCTTATTAGCAAGAGGTGGGGGTGGTGGAAGTAGCTCGGGAGGAGGACATTCGTCTGGGGGTGGTTTTTCTAGTGGGTCTAGTCATTCGTCGAGCTCGTCGTATCATGGAGGCACATCAAGCTCTAGTGGTAGTGCAACAGGATGGGGTCTTGCCTGGATATTGTTTCTCAGCTTTGGTGTGCCAATTATTATTATTCTTGTAATTATTTGGCTGAGTAAATCAAGCAGTAAAGGGAGCAATATGGCGTCAGTGCCTCCAGGCTATATAGACCCCAACAAGCATACAGGCGCTACAGAAGAAGAAAAGAAACTGGCCCTATCTGCAAAGAAAATATTTATGAATTTTCAAAAAGCTTGGTCTCATTATGATTTGAAGCTTATGAAGAAAGTGGCGAGCGAGGAATTCTATAAAAAAATGGTACTCGAGCTAAATGTTTTACAAAACTACAAGCGCCAGAATGTAATGGATAATGTTACGATACTCGGTGCCTACATTGGCAAAAGTAGTGATTATTCTCAAGGATTTTCTGTCTTCTTTCAAGCTAAGGCCCAAGATAAATTAGTTGATACCTCTCAAGACAATACAACTATATTTACCGACACCAACCCATTTAGCGAGATTTGGACATTCGTAAAATCTGGCAACGATTATGTACTAGATAAAATTGATCAGACTACTACCGACGCAGGTAAACTTGATGTGGGAATTGCTCAATTTGCTCAGAGTAATGGGTTTTACTATGATCCAGATTTTGGATGGCTCATGATGCCAAGTAGAGGAGCTATTTTTGGACCACAAGGTTTTGGAAATGCCGACATTAATAATCATGTTATTGGGTATTATGGTAGCGGACAAAAAGCAAAGATAGTCGAATTTTACAGTTACGAGCCTAAGGCAGGGGTAGGTATGCAGCCAATTACTGTTGCACAAGCAATACTTCCAAAATCATATGATGATATATTGGTAACAGAAAAAAGTTGGTATGGATTTAAACCAAAGATGAAGGGACTTAATAGAATCGAAACAGAGAGTGTTGAATTTAATAAAAAATTTGCTGTTTGGGCAGCAAACCAAGACCAAGCTACAAGCTTTGAACTACTTGCTACAAACTTTATGGAACGAATATATGCTCTCGACTTTGAAATAAACATCGAAGTGGTTGAAAATGTTCTCTATCTCTACAGCCCTGATACAAAAATAAATTATGCTGACATGCTCGAGGTATTGAGCTGGGCATTTGACGAAATGAAGGTGTAAAAAATGAAAAAAGACATCAATTCTAATGTAGAACAAGTAACTCAAAAGAATGAAACAGAGCATTCAGAGATTTCGCCAAACCCCAAAAAGACAATGTTACTAGTCGGTATTGTCTTGTCTGCAATAGTTATTTTAGTTGTAGCAACAATAATCTTTTGGCCAAAGAAGTCAACTAAATCTAATATTGACGTGCCCCAGGAGCAAGCACAGCAGAGCACTAGTAGTTCGAAACAAACCAATTCAACTCAAAAGCTCATTATAGGTGATGCTAATGCTAAGGTGAGTATTATAGAATATGGAGACTTTAAATGTCCGTTGTGTGGCAGATTTTTTAGAGAAACTGAACCGCAAATAAAAAAAGAATATATCGATAGCGGAAAAGCCAATATAGAATATCGCCCGCTACCAATTATTGCACAAGATTCTTCTGTTGCAGCACTTGGAGCTTACTGCTCTAATGAACAAAGCAAGTTTGAACAATACCACAGTGCAGTTTTTAACTATATTTATGATAACCATTACAGTAAAAGCCTAAAAGATGAGTTTTCTAATATTTTTACCTTAGAAACACTAACTAAAATAGCTAATGAGCAGGGTTTAGATACTCAAGCTTTTAATGCCTGCATGACGAGTAATCGATATTCAAGTGCAATAGAAGCTAGCGAGGCACAAGCTAAGGCAGATGGCGCTTCGTCTACACCAACGATAATTATTGGAGGTAAAAAGGTTGTAGGTGCCCAGCCGTTTGCAATTTATAAAGCTTTAATTGAGGCACAGTTGCGTTGAAATTGTTTTTACTTAAAGTAAGACTTAGTATTTTTTCTATTGGTAGAATGTATAAACGGTACCCGTTATTTATTTTAGTAACGCTCTTACTTACCGTATTAATATTCGGTATATTACTTTGGTTATTTAATTTAGGACTACTTGCTTATGTGTTGTTCCGGTCACCTTTTAGTATCGTTGAAAAGTTAGGGTTTATTTTTAGTGTTTATACTAGTGTATTTTCTAATTTTGATACTCCTCAGGCAATTGTGCTAGTCTTATTTTCGGTACTGTTTGGAATGAACTTAACTATGTTGATCTTTATTCTATATTCTCGTGGAAAAGTAGTTAAGGAAAGTAAGAAAACAGGACTCAGTCTAGTGCTGGCAATAATTGCTAGCGGCTGTGCAGCATGCGGAACCTCTATACTAACTCCATTGCTGGTTAGTATTGGTGCAAGTGGGAGTCTGGCACTATCTCGTAATCTCGGCATTATTATTAGTTATTTAAGTTTACTGTTGGTGTTATATTCTATATATTCTCTTGGTGCTGCAGTAGCTAATACTTTGGCTACTACTAAATAGCTCTACTCATAAATATTAAACTGTAAATAAAATAATCTTTACTTAAACGTGTATGTGAGGCAAGCTATTGTAAGATTCAATTATTCACTACCTTCGGCACCTACCGATGCTGCTGCTACTGAAGAGCTTACGAATATCTGAGTTACGTTTCCATTACTATCTACTGTTAGACTCACCACATATCCGTTGCTTGATTGCCCTACAATAGCATTGTCGCCAAAGTATTGAGCGTATTGACCAGCCTGGTACTGTGCGAGCTGAGATTGGGGAATATTCCAGTTCCATGTGCCGTTTGCGCCACTGAGGTATCCAAGTGAAGCGATTGCTTGAGCAAGTGTTTGTTGAGTGGTGCTACTACCTGCGATTGCGAAGGTTAGAGAAGAATTTAATTTTGACTTTAAATCATTTAACACAGCTGGGTCTTTACCTCCACTGGCTATATATGCGTTCAGTGCATCTTGAACCGATTTTTGTGTATTTGCAGGTATTGGAATTCCAGTTTTCAGACCAGTTTGTTTATTCGCGTCACTAGAAGTGTTTCCTATATCTCCAAAGCTTTTTTTGTATAGATCGAGCTTGTTTTGTAGATCTTTAACTTCTTGATTAAGATGGTTAATTTGGGCTCGATAGACTAGTGAAGTGATGGTTAAAGTAGTAATGTTGGTTACTACTAAAATTATTGCTGCAATAATGACTACAGTATTACTCGAAAGTGTAGAGGTATCATACAGCCTCTCTTTACTAGAGGACTTTTGTGATGCCGAATGGTTTTTATTATTCGCGTTTTTACGGTTAGAGATTGAATATCGTTCAGCCATATATTTAATTATAGAACACTTATGCTTAAAGCAAAAGAGACCGGTGAAGGTCTCTTTTGAAGGTAACTAACTTTACTTATCGAGTGACTGCGATAGTTGCGCCCTGTTCTGCATCTGGTGCAGCTACTGTGACACGACCGTTTGTATCTTTTACAACAGTATACTTGGTATTTGTTGCATCTCCGTTACTCGGATCTTTTGGCATAGCAACAAGGTATTTACCATTTGCAGTAAGTACTGTCATGTCTGCCAATCCAGTACAACTAGCTGCGCCGGTTGAACAAATATCTTGTGAAGTAATAGTAACGCTTGCAGGAAGGTTACCATTATTATCAATTGAGTATTGATAAATTGCATTAATAATAGTATTTACGTCACTTCGACGTTGTGAATTACGGGTATCTGCTAGCTGTTTACTTGGGTTAACGGCTAAAATAACGATACCTGCAAGAATCGCAATGATTGCTACTACGAGCAAGACTTCGATAAGCGTAAAGCCTGATCTCTTTTTGGGGGTAAGTTTCATTCTGTCCTTTCATTTATTATTTTTTGTACTTGAATTCATTTTAAGAAACTTATGCTTATTTAGCAAGAGGTATCTAGGGAGTTTCTTGCCAAGAGGAAATGTTTAAGGTTGGCCCGACTCTATTTAGTGTAATGTTTACCCGTTTGTTGACATTTTTTCCTGTAGGATCTATCGTTCCTGTACTTGTAATTGAATAGTTTGGACTAGAACCAGTTATTGTATATGAACACTGAGATTTTTGGTTAGAGTCTATCGTGTAGTTGCTGGTCGTGGGGGTAGCTACAGTGGTATTTGCCTGTATGACAGCAAGCGCAAGCTCAGCACAGCCGTTAGCTGCTGCTTTGGCCTGTGTTGATTGAGTAACAGAAAAACTCGTCTTAGAAGACGTTACGCCGGCAAATAGAATAACGAGGGCAATCGCCGAAGCTACTGCACCAACTATGATAACCGTAATTAACGCTATAAACCCGTTTTGTTTCATCGCAAGGTCCCCGTTCCATAGAATGTTTTAGAATACTGCAACTCACTTCTATTAGATGGATTATAACTGCTAATTGTAAATTGTACTCGAACTGAATCTTTGCTTCCGGTAACTGCAACATTACTAAATGTAAGGTTACTTAAAGTTACCTTATTGTTTGTCATATAGTTACTTGTACCCCCACTTCCTTCTCGAACTCTAAGACGATTTCTTGAACCGTCACTAAAAAGGTCATAAATAGTTGGATTATTTACAGCATTAACTGTATTGATCGATAAACTCGATCCCATGGCACCTACAGGAGGTGTATTGACCGAAGTAGCATTGCGAAGTTGCTGAGTAATTTGATTCATTGCAAGCTCACCTTGATAATCTACTTCGGTAACTAATTGATTGTGGGCTCGTTGTGCAACTGCAGAAAATGCAATAAACATAATGCCCGAAATTACAATTGAAAAAATTGCTACGTATAGTAACAGTTCAATTAGAGTAAACCCTTTTGCTTGCTTAAGCATTAGTTGTCCCACCCAAAGTCAAACCAAACTGCGTTATTGCTTGGGCCTGAAGTATTATGAGTTGTCCACGCCTTACCACTTGGCGATGAATAAAGTGTATTGTTTGTTCCATTTACTACAACAGAATAAAGATTTCGACTACTGTCGGCTACCACTATCATAGCTTCGTCAGTATTTGGCCGAGAAACAATAGAAGTCTTTTGTATAATTGAAGAAGCATTTGGCAAGGATATAACCGGACTAGCACTCCAGCTATTTGCAGCACTATCATACAGTTTTAATTTTGCACTCGATGTGCCATCAGAATAGGCAACCATACCGATATTTGTGGTTAACGCTTTATAATCAAGATCAAAAGTAATTTGTAGACCTGTTGCTGTAGAAGTGGTTATGAGTTTATTTGCTGGATCCTCAAATCCTGATGGACCAGGGGAGAATTTATAGCAATATATTGCAGGAGGAGTGTTTTGATCTTTGTCACATGCAACAAAATCGCTTGCGACGGTTGGGCGAGATCCAAGCGCTAATGAACCAATAACTGATCCAGGTGGTTGATTGCTCGCATTTGATACTGGGTTCCAGCTACCGTTTCCTGTACCGTTTGCCGTAAATGTGCGTACGCGTAATGATCTGTCATTTGGAGTACTTGTATGTAATAGCACTCCTGTTGTTGGATCAACTGGGCTCCAGGCAAAATCGATTTGTTTAGAATTGTTACCAATTGAATTAACCGCATGCTGAACATATCCCTGCCATTGGCCGTTCGAATAGTAATTTGAATTTGTATCAAAGTTAAAATCTAAAAACGCAGCCATTACTTCATTCGTTTGTGGTCGTGCTTTTACTACAACATTTGTAGGAAAATTCGACGATGAGCCAAGTGCACCCAGGCTTGTACTGCCACCCCATGTTGTACCATTAAATATGCGAGATTTCGGTGTGTTACTCCCGTCAGAATACACGGCTAAAAACGACCCATCTGCAGTGTAGTCTCCGCTAAAATTTCCTACATCTAAATAAGTTGTGGAATTCCATTGCGCGAGCAGGGTAGGTGTACCCCAAGCAGTACCATTCCACCATGTTCCATAGAGGTACTGAGTTGTGCCATTAAAGTGTCGACTGAGTACCATTTTTGCCGAACCGGTTTTGGCGGAATATAGCTTTACTGACCGCGCTACACGATTTGTAGTACTCGCATCAATGTCTGGCATATTACTTGGACTTGTCCATGTTCCATCATTTAGAAGTTGGCGGTAAGTTAAAGTATCAGTAGTGGTTCCACCATTTGCATATACGAATAATCCACTCTTGTTGGCTGGTGCTGTGGGTTGGCGCCAGTTAGCAAAATAGGTAATAGCCGAAACATTACCATTTCGTACCTGTGAAATTTTCCAACTTACACTTACTGTTGCTTGGCGTGATCCGTTTGGCCCATCGGCAAAAACAACTGTACGTGTAAAGTTATCAATTGCAGTAGGAGTTGTGGTTAGCTGCCACTGACTGCCTGAAACAGTAATGTAATACGTTGTGCCATTTACGTACGATGATAAATTTGAATAATTTGGGTTGGCAATATTGCGTACTACTTCGAGTGACTCACTGTTAAGTTCGGCAGCGCGGTTTCTATCGCCAGCCTGTTGTGTAGCTTGCCTACCATAAATAAAAGCTCCAATAATAATACTGCCAATAAGAGCAAAAATACCAATTGCTAAAACTAATTCAACAAGAGAAAATCCTGATTGTTTAGGCATGTGCATTTTCATTGTTCTTCTATCATACCTTTACTGTTTAAGGTTAGCGACCTGGTCTCGTTTGCTTGGTTTGTTAGTGTGGTAACCCCAGTGCTGACTGGAAAACCGGTTAGTTTAGAAAAAACATATTCATCTTTTCCTGAAACTGTTACACCGTTAGAGAGATTATACACTTCATCTAAATTTGTATTCCGGGTAGCGTAACTATTACCGCTAAAAACAATGACTCGCCCAGTTAATATTTTAATTCCCCAAGCACTATCAGCTTCACCACTCGAGGCTAAATTCTCAGCTCTGTACATATCTTGAGTAACAGAATTTTGTACAACATCTAAATCATTACGTAAAAGAAACGAGCGGAGTAATGGCGTACTTACTCCAAACATAATCAATATTATTCCTAGGCTCAGTAAAAGCTCTAAGACAGTTAGTCCGTTTCGAGCAGGTACCGACATTATTTACCAGGCTCCAGGCCACCTATCAGGCTATAGATCGGCACAATAACAGCAAGAGCAACAAATAAAACACCAACAGCTATTAAAACAAGAATAATTGGTTCTATCATGGTCTCGAGGTTTTTCGCAGTAATTTCTGCTTTGTCTTCGTATAACTTACTTAGTTTTAGTAATGTCTCAGAAAGGTTCCCTGATTTTTCAGCACTTACAATTAACTGACGAATCGGCCCATTAAAGGCTTTTCTATCAGTAATTTTTTCAAACGTGGCCGCAAATGTATTGCCTTCTTCGATGCTTGTTTTCATTATGGCGATAATTTTGCGATATCGAAGTGTAGACATAGAGTCAGAAAGAGAATCGAGTGCTTCTACTACTGGCAATCCAGCTTCGAGAAGTGAGCCAAGTATAAATCCAAAACGTGATATCTCCGATTGATAAAGTAACTGATTGACCCCAGGAAGGTGGAAAAGAAGAATCTCAGAAAACCTTTTTCCAGTTTTCGTATAGATAGAAAGCAAGATAATAATACCGAGTACAACAAAGAACCCAACGGTAATTAAGATACCCCATTTACCCCAAAACTGCCCAAATGTAATAAGAGCGGTGGTATACCAAGGCAACTTCATATTTAGGCCTTTAAAAATATCAGCAAGTTTAGGAAGAAGAAATAACCCAATACCGCTCCCTACAATAATGAGTAGCACGATTAAAAATGCAGGGTAGAGAAGGGCTGATCGTACCTTACTATTCATCATGTTACTTTTATGAATTTGCTCTGCAACTACATGGAGATTTTCAGATAATCGCCCTGATTCTTCACCGGCATGGATAATGGCAACAGAAGAAGTGTTTAAGATACCACTATCTCGTAGAGCCAGCCAAAAAGCACTTCCTTCATCTACTTTGTTTCGCATTTCTGCTATTACATCGCGAACTTTCTTACTCGGCATTTCTTTACCAATAGTGTCGAGCGCCTCGCCTACAGATACTCCCGAGGCAATAAGCATACTTAGGTTATCAACTAAATACTCCTTGCTATCACGACTGACTGCATGAGGAGAGAGCTTCTTTACTTTTGATCGTTCGACTCCTCTTGCAGCAGGTCGGACGTTTTTTGCATCCTGAAAAACACGGTCTTTACTCTGGTTTGGCTGTGTACTTACCGGCTTTATGTCGGTGACAGTATTATTTTGATTCGGCGACACGCATTAACTCCTCTAGAGTAGTTCTACCGGCTTTAACTTTATCTAAACCATCTTCAAAAAGACTTTTTACTCCTTCAGAACGGGCTAATTGCCATATTTCTTCACCAGAAGGATTCTGCATTATTAGTTTTTTCATATTTGGGGTAACAGTAATAATTTCGTAAATAGCAGAACGACCCTTAAAGCCAGTATAGTTACAAGCTTCACAACCCTTACCATAGTAGAGCGTTACTTTAGGTTCTTTAAAGTAATTTCCTGCAGTGGGTAGATGAGCCTTAAGATCTTCGAGCGAGACAGTGTACTTCATTCTACATTGCGGGTGAATAAGTCGAACCAAACGCTGGGCAATAATAGCATTCAAAGTAGAAGCTAAAAGGAATGGCTCTACACCCATATCCATAAAACGTGGAATTGCAGTAGAAGCATCGTTGGCGTGAAAAGTTGAAAAAAGTAGATGTCCAGTTAGGGCAGCATTTACCGCAAGCTTTGCTGTAGCTTTATCGCGAATTTCACCAACTAGAATAATATCTGGATCTTGTCGAACGATGGTTCGGAGACCTTCAGTAAAAGTTAGGTTTGTACTGGCATTTACTTGAATCTGATTTACACCGTAAATTTTGTATTCCACTGGATCTTCGATGGTAGTTAAATTAATATCTGGATTGTTGAGTAATTTGAGTAGCGCGTACAGTGTGGTAGTTTTCCCTGATCCGGTTGGCCCCGTAGTAACGATCATTCCAAAAGGTCGGTGAATTTGTGTATTAATAGTTTTAAGATTAACTACATTAAAGCCTAGATTCTTAAAGTTTAAATTACGTGAATACCCGGCTAGTAAACGTAAGGCAACCTTTTCACCATCGAGTGTTGGAACGATAGAAATTCGAATATCAATTGGTTCTTCGTCTGCTACATACCGAATCGCACCATCTTGGCTCGAGCCGTGTTCATCGATACGCATATTTGACTGTACTTTAAGGCGGTTTAAAATCTTTTCATAATATTGTTTTGGAATCTGACCAGCTTCGTGCAAAACACCGTCAATACGGAAACGTATAACTACAACGTTTTCTTGTGGTTCGAAGTGAATATCACTCACATCGAGAATAATAGCGTCTTTTATGATCTCATCGATAATTTCAGGAGCAATATGAGCTTGTTCTTGAATAATTTTATTAAACCGAGTCTCTAACGGTTTACGATAGTAGACCAAGACTGAATCAAGGTCTTCTGGCAAAGAGTAGGCCAAGCTAACATGCTTACTTCCGAAGATCGGCTGAATCTTTGCAAGTAAACCAGAGCTCGACGGGTTGTCGGTTGCTAATAATACATTTTGATCATCAGCATCAACTACAACAATTCGATATCCAATACTGATTTCTTCTGGCAACGTTCGAATAAGTTCTTTACTTGGTTGATTCACTTCAAGATCGATATAATTACAACCAAAATGTTCTGCAATCGTCTGGCCAATATTTTCTTTACTAACAATGTTTTGACTGATTAAATAATCGATCAGATTAATATTGTATGTAGTTATTGCATGTTCAATGTCTTTTATGGATTCGGGCTTAATAAAGCCCTTTTTTACCAAGCTATCTTTTAAAAGAACTTCGAGGTCTTGTTTATTGTATGCACCAAGATTAACACTATCGGTAGTGTTTGGTTGACTGTGTGGATCTTCTTTCGGAGAGCCATTGGCACCAGCTACTTGGTTTTGTGCCTGTACGACTTTCGCTTGTTGAGTGGGGGAAGTTTGGTCCATAGAGATAAAAAATGTAATTATTTGTAAGCACAATTACACTTATGTTTATTATACATTAAAACACCCTTCTACAAGGGTGTTTTAATGATTTATAACGCTTGGGTATTATCTCTGTACGAAAGTAAGGGCTTTACCAGTTTTACCAGCACGGCCAGTTCGTCCAATACGATGAATGTAGTCTTGATAATTTTCTGGTTCGTCGTAATTAATTACGTGAGAAACATCTTTAATGTCTATTCCACGTGCAGCAACATCAGTAGCAACTAAGATGTTAATATTATCAGTCTTAAATTTGCGTAACACTTGTTCACGACGTGATTGAGATTTATCACCATGAATAGCATCTACCTTGTAGCCTTTTTGGTTGAGGGCTCGTGAGATTTTATCAGCACCATGTTTTGTACGAGAAAAAACCAATACTTTTGAAAAGTCTTCTTGGCTGAGTAATTCGTGGAGTTTATCGGCTTTGTTCTCGCTTGCACCAAGCTGAATCATGTCTTGATCTACATTCTTAGCAGAGTTATTACTATCTACATGTACCATAACAGGATCATTTAAAAATGCTGCCATAATATTTCTGACTTCATTTTGTAGTGTAGCCGAGAAAAATAGTGATTGTCTTTTTTGTGGTAAATGAGAAATGATAAATCGAATATCATGCACAAAACCCATATCGAGCATTCTATCTACTTCATCGAGTACAATTACTGAGAAAGTATCAAGATTGATAGCACGTCTTTCATGCAAATCCTTTAATCGACCAGGAGTAGCAATTACAAAGTGTGGCTTACGTCGTAAACCTTCGATTTGTCTGCTTATATTTGCTCCACCAATACAAATAGTTGAAAATATTTTTAAGTCTTTTGCAAATAATCGTAATTCGTCGTTTATTTGATTTGCAAGCTCACGGGTAGGTACGATAATCAAGTTGTGCTGATTTGGGTCACGTAAGGTCTGGTCAATTAGTGGGATTAAGAAGGCCCCGGTTTTTCCAGTACCAGTCTGTGCGGTTCCCACTAAGTCACGACCTTCTAGAATAGGTTCGATTGATTGATCTTGAATTGCTGAAGGTGTTTCAAAACGTCGATCGCGAATATTTTTCTTAATTCGTTCGTCGATTTTAAATTCGCTAAAACTATGTTGTGGAACATATACTTCTTGTTCTAAAACTGGTTCGGCTTTTTTTACATATTTATTTACATCAATAGTAAATTTCTGTTTATTACCACGGCTTTTATTTGAATTAAATTGTTTGGCACCACGTCCGTATTGACGTTGTTTGGCACCACGAGATGAATATTTCATTATTTCCTTTATACCAAAAATGGTATGTATTAGTTATTGTTCTCTTTGTCAGAACAGAGACAAGAGATCTAAATAACTTTTGGAAATTATGTGAGCTCATACTCAAATCTTTGTATATATAATTTGAGTGTTCTATTCAAACAGTTCAATAAGTATAGCACA
>JAHFOQ010000001.1:26956-54293 GCA_023261595.1 bacterium
ATCTATTTAAATGAAAAAAGTGTCGGGAAAGCATTAAAAGAGAGTGGTGTACCTCGTAAAGATTTGTTTGTCACTACAAAACTCTGGAATCACGATCAAGGCTATGAATCGGCTCTGAAAGCATTTGATAAATCACTCAAACGACTTGGAATGGATTATGTAGATATGTATCTTTTACATTGGCCAGTTCCAGAGAAAAGATTAGAAAGTTGGCGAGCATTGGTAGAAATTCAAAAATCAGGTAGAGCGAAAGCTATTGGGGTAAGTAATTTTACCGAGGAACAACTTACAGAACTTCTTGGGCATACCGACGTTGTTCCGGTGGTAAATCAAGTAGAGTACCATCCATACTTGAATCAAAAATTATTACTTGATTATTGCCAGGAAAATAAGATAATTTTAACTGCCTATAGCCCATTGGCGCATGGTAGACGGATGCAAGATGGCACACTGCTTTCTATTGCTGCAAAGCACGCCAAGACAGAAGCACAAGTTATGTTGCGTTGGAGTTTGCAGCTTGGAAATATTGTAATTCCAAAGAGTACCGATGAAGTCCGGATTGGTCAAAATATTGATTTGTTCGATTTTGAACTTGATAATGAAGATATGGAACAAATCGAGAATCTCAACGAGAATTTTCGTACTTGTTGGGATCCAACAGGGATGTAATGCCAGAGGGCATTACCTTTATTAATTCGGTATAATAAATATATGAACCAAAACAGTCTATTAGTAAACTCTATAATGTTCATGGACAAAGTGGTATTTAATATGTCTAAGGTCAATTGGCAAGGCAGAACTACTTGTGATCCATGGACGCTAAAAGAGTTATTGAATCATGTGACTTACGAATGGCTGTGGGCGCCAGAACTTTTTGCCGGCAAAACAGTTAAAGAAGTGGGTGATAAGTACGAGGGCGATGTGTTAGGCAATGATCCTCTAGGCAATTACAAAAAAGCCGTAGATAAGTTTTTGGAGGTAGCTAAAAAGGTAGGTCCACACACCACTGTGCATCTTAGCTATGCCGATGTACCTGCCAGTGAGTATATGCTGCAACTTACAGTCGAGGCATTGATACATGGTTGGGATTTGGCAGTATCGAGCGGGCAGAGCGGAGAATTGCCTGCCGCTGAAGTAGCAGATCTGTATAAAGTAGTATTGAAGCATTCAGAAGAAATGGCAGGCACGGGTATGTATGGCAACCAGTTAAGTGTAGACGAAGATGCCGATGATCAAACCAAGTTATTGGCTATGTTAGGGCGAGAATCTAACCCAAAATTGTAAAAACACTTTGATGTTGTTAGCATTAGTGTAATGACAAAACAAAGAACTGGTAAAAAATTTTATAAAGATCCGGTTTTCGTAACAGTATTCATTATTGTATTGGCTATTGCTCTAGCGGCCCTTACGATAAGCATACGTTACGTCCGTGCTCGTCATTCGCCGAATGATATAAAGTCATTCGTAATTAGTAAATATAATGGTTCGGAATTAGAAAATTCACAGGTTAGCCAGACATTAACACTCACCCCAAATAGCTGTAATATTGTAGTACAAACACCCACTCAAGGTAATTATGCAACAACTATTCAATGTTCAATGAACGCAAAAATTTGGAATGATATTTCAAATGCATATTTTACAAACTCTTTGCCAACCCAATCAGCTAGCAAGACTACTCCTACTACTGGTCAAATAGTATTACTTGGCGTGTATTATAATGACGGTACTTCGAATACGGTGTATTTCACTAACCCGTTGCCTGCAAATTCTACGAGCTTTTTACAGACTATAAAATCAAATCAGCCTGCACTTGATGGCTTCTAAGTTAAAACCTATTTTATAAATCTCTGATACAATAAGGTCTATGCCACTTACTTCTACCAATACTGAGACAATAGACACTAGTCAAGAACTCTCTTATTTTGACCAAAAAAAGAAAGAACAGAAAGCTAAAGGACATAAACATCCTTGGTTGTATCGTGCGACCATGGGGATATTTTTCCTTTTTATGCTGTATTTACTCTGGCCGATCGTAGAGAACTGGAACCAGATCGTTGCTATTGCACAGAGTGCTAATGATGTTTTATTAATTTTGGCTGCATTCTTGTTTTGTTTTACCTTTATTTTTACCGGACTTGCTATGACAGTTCTAGCTACTAAACCAATGCCATTTAGGCAGACGAGTTTAATACAACTAGCTATGGCCTTTACCTATAAGATTTTCCCTGCCGGTCTTGGTGGGCCTGGTCTAATGTACCGATATGCGGTTGTCGCAGGTTATAGTGTGGAATCAGGTCTCGGGTATGTTGGTGCGGTAGAGTTAGTGTATTTTACTGCTTGGTCATTGTATTTTATTCCTGTAGTTTATTTTGGGGGTGGCTTACAATCTGTTGGTATAACTCCAAGCTTTACTTCGGGGTGGAAGATATTCTTCTTAATTGCAATTGTAGTTTTGCTTGGCTATGTAATTACACGAGCATTTGGCTGGCTCAGTAAAATTAAGGAAAAAGTCCAAGAGGTATTACATACCTTTAGAATCGTTTTAAAAACTCCAGGTAAAAGCTTTCTATCACTCGGTTTAATGTTGCTTAGTTACACATTTACAAATATAGTTTTCTTCTTGTGTCTTACTGCAGTTGGTATTCAAATTCCATTCTGGAACTCCGTCTTTGTCTACTTAGTATTTAACGCAATTGGAGCATGCGGCCCTGCCCCAGGTGGAATGGGTACCGTAGAAGCCGCACTTATTGGCGGATTAATGTTATTTGGTGTTGATTCTGCTTCAGCGACAGCTGGCGTAATGATATTTAGAACAATTACCTTTTGGATCCCCACACTTCCAGGCTATTTAGCCTTTCGGTACGGAATAAAACATAAATTCATTTAGTCCTCAAAGATCTGAATATCTTTAATCTCTTCTGGTAAAAATCCTTTTGGATGCTCAAAACCTGCTTCCCATTTTGTACCTTTCTGATAACCTAAATCTTTCATGAGTTTTGTTGGGGCATTACGTAAATGGAGCGGTACAGTTGCATCTGGGTATTTTTTTGCAACTTCAAAGGCTTTATTCATAGCATTCGCAACTGATCGAGATTTTTTACTTTTGGCTAGCACTGTAGCGCACTCAAACAAATTGTAATTGCATTCTGGTAAACCAATCCGTTCAACTGCCAAGAATGTTGAGACGGCTAAATTTAATGCCGCTGGAGCAGCGAGCCCAATATCTTCGCTGGCAAAGATAATATTTCTTCGTGCAATAAATTTTGGATCTTCACCACCTTCTATCATTCGAGCTAAATAGTACAGGGTGGCATCAATATCATTTCCGCGCATAGATTTTATGTAGGCAGAAATTAAATTGTAATGATACTCTCCACCTTTATCGTATTTTGCGGAAACGGTTTGCATCGCTTGTTTAATGTCATTTTGACGGATTGTATTTTTAGTTATTGCATTAGCAGCTTCTAATCCACCAAGTGCTACTCGTGCATCTCCTCCGGATAATTCGGCCAAAAGCTCTATGGCAGAGTGTTCAATTTTTTGTATTTTGAGCTCTTTTTGTGCTCGCACAATTATATTTTTAATATCTGCAACACTAAGTGGTTCGAGCACAACAACACGCGAACGTGAGAGAAGTGGACCAATAACTTCAAAACTTGGATTTTCTGTCGTAGCACCAATAAGAATTATTGTCCCTGCCTCTACATGAGGTAAGAACGCATCTTGTTGAGCTTTATTAAATCGATGAATTTCATCAACAAAGAGAACGGTCTGTCTATTATTCACAAGACTTTGCCGTGCATGCTCAATTACCTTCTTTACATCTGCTAATCCAGAAGTAACTGCAGAAATTTCAATATATTCAAAATCACCACTCTTACCGATAATACGCGCCAGAGTAGTTTTGCCACTACCTGGTGGACCCCATAGAATCATACTTATCGGTTGGCCTTTTTCTGTTACGGTACGCAAAAATTGGTTTTTGCCAATAACATGTTGTTGGCCAACTACATCAGTGATTTTTTGTGGCCGCATTCTGTCGGCTAAAGGCTTAGAATTCATAATTTTATTATAGCATTATACAAACATTAGCCGAACAGTTCTTATGTTTTTAGTATTGCAAAAATGTAACAGATAGGGTACAATCTCTCAAAGTCTTCTTCTGAGAAGATTTTTGTACTTTCGCTCAAAACCAATACATAACGAAAGAGGTGAGAGCAGTGAGCGTAGATACTGTCGAGAACAAAACGTATTTTGATCCCACCGAGGAGCGCGAACTGCGTCTGCACCTTCTGACCAAGCGTCGCGCAGAAATTACCAAAGAACAACTGATGATTGAGCAAGAAATTGCCGAACTGAGTAAGACCACCATATAATCAATTTTATAAAGACTATCCGGCAACGGATGGTCTTTTTTCTGTATTTGCGTCAGAATAGTTAGTATGAAGATTAAGCACAAAGTGATGGTTTTTATAGCTCGACCAAAGGCTGAAAACTATGAATACTTTGCACGACGTAATGCACCTAGTCCGAAGCATGGTGGTGATCGGTGGTATATGGTAACAGGAAATGTAGAGCCAGACGAAACATTAGAAGAGGCAGTAGTACGTGAAACACAAGAAGAAACAGGAATTGATACTTTTACTAAGATTAATAAATTACCAATCGTAAACACATATCCAGCAACTGATGATACAGAAACTGAAATTATCGAGCAGGCTTTTGTGTTACTTACAGAGTATGCGGGTAATATTGAGCTTAATGAAGAAAGCACAGAATATCTATGGTTATCTCTTGAAGATTTTGTACAGAAAATATGGTGGCCAAAAGATCGTAGTTTACTAGGCGAAACTTTGCACCAAGCACTTCTTAACAAATAATAGTACAATAAGCATATGAATTTTAGCTTACTCATAGATATTCTGCCCTTTGCATTAGCTTCTGCAGTTAGTCCTCTGATGTTTACTATCGCAGTGCTTGTAGCCAGTCAAAAAAAATCCGCAAACATTAAGTCGGCATTGTTTATTTTTGGTGGTGCGGTGGCAATTTCTATTATTGGTTTTGTTATTTTCTTTTTGCTTGCACGTGTTTCACCCGGAACAAGCTATACATTAACTGATGCGCGTATAGATTTAATACTTGGTATTTTCTTGATTAGCTTCGCGCTTTATCAGTTTTTTATAGCTAAGCCACCAAAACAACATACACAGAAAGTTATTAGTGATGCGGGTGCATTTGGTCTTGGTTTTGGATTTATGATACTCAACACTTCAACAATTATCATGTATATTCCCGCAGCTCATGTAGCTAGCTATTATTCAAACACAGTAAAGGTTGAGCTTTTAAGTGTAATGGTGCTATTTTCTCTTATCCCTGCAATTGTTCCACCTCTTATGCTTGCACTTATTCATTCTCCACAAAAGATTACTGCAATTAAGAATTCGGTAAATAAAAATAGCCGTTATATTATTGCGATAATTTTTGGTCTAATTGGAATTTTTGAGTTAGTAAAAGCAATTCAATATATTGCGAAGTAGAATGAATGATGAAGAGGTCTAGAATTCTTAAAACAAAACCTACAGAAACTCATGCTCGTTCTATTGTTAAGGCAGTTGTGTATAGAGTCCTTATTGTGTTATCAGTTTTTATTATTACGTATGCCACGACTCACAGAGTTGCTGATGCGGCATCAATTACCGGCTTAACTGCAATATCTGGAACAATTATTTATTACATCTACGAACGAGTGTGGAGTCGAATAACATGGGGCAGAAATTAATGGGTGAATTGCGATCTACGTTTTCAAACAATAACGAAAATAATCCTTCGCATCCAATTGAGCCTATTAAGCCAGAAGAAGACTCGCGTAATTTCGAAGAATTATTGGGCAAAAAATTTCATAACAAAGACTCGGGAGATTATCAGGTAGTGCGTATATTTTCTCAAGAACTGGGCAGTATAGTACAGTGGTCAGTTGTTTTAGAATCTCTAGATAATCCTAGAGTTCCCAACGTAAATAAGCCTATCGATGAAACAACTGGTAAAATCCTCGATCCAAATAACACTTGGTCTGAGATTGAGTAACTATGGGCATTCGACAAGATCTAAAAGCTATTGCCAGCCCTGAGCGGGCAAAGACAAATCAGCATTACTTTAAGACTGGGCCAGGTGAATATGGCGAAGGAGATATATTTATTGGTGTAACAGTGCCAAACCAACGAAAGGTTGCCAAAAAATATTATAATCTTCCGCTGCCAGAAGTTGAAAATTTATTGCAAAGTAAGATCCACGAAGAGCGCTTAACAGCTGTCATTATATTAGTAGAACAGTTTAAGAAAGCTAATACTCAAACCCAAAAAGAAATTTACAATTTTTATTTAGCCAATACCCGCTATATAAATAATTGGGATATTATAGACAGCTCTGCTCCGTACATTGTTAGTGTGTATTTGTGGGAAAATACCGCTCAAAAGTCCTCACCCTCTAAAGAGACGATGAGCGTGCTTACTAAGCTGGCAAAATCCTCATCCATTTGGGAGCGACGTATTGCGATAATGTCGACGTTTTATTTTATTAAGATGGGTGATATCAATGAGACGTTTATTATTGCAGAGATGCTTTTACACGATCAGCACGATTTAATCCAAAAAGCTGTTGGCTGGATGTTACGTGAGGTAGGTAATAGTGTAGGTATAGAGATAGAAGAAACGTTTCTAAAAAAACATTATCAAACCATGCCGCGTACAATGCTACGTTATGCAATTGAAAAATTTCCAGCAGAACGACGAAAGGCATATCTACAAGGTCATGCTTGATTAGTTTTTGATTGGTGGCTAATATTAGTCTGAAACCTGCGAAAGAGGTTTAGTATGTCCAAGCAAGCACGAAAAGTTCATAATAAACTTGTAAGAGATAAAATACCTGAATATTTAGAAAATAAAGGTATTAAAGCTGAAATTAGAGTATTAGATTCTGTTGAGTATGATGCAGCACTTGCCGCAAAACAAGCTGAAGAGTTCAATGAACAGCGTAGTGCAAAAACCTTGAGTGAGGCTGCTGAAGAGTTTGCTGACGAACTAGAAGTTCTTCGGGCCAGAATTGCATTTGTTGGTTTGTCTCTTGAAGAAATAGAAGAGATAAGAGTAAAAAAATATAAGGAACGTGGCGGCTTTACAGAACGAATACTGCTTATTGAAACTTATGAAGGGTAGCCATTACGCTTGAAAATGATAAGTTCTTCTGATAACCTATCTGCAGTACCTTTCCGGAGAGGAGTCATATGCAAAAAGTCTCTTTGGCTCTTAAGAAAAGTATTCCATTTGTGTTGATAGTAGTGACAATTTATTTCATTTTCTTAAGTGAAGACTCATTCGACACAAGAGATCCAGTCCATGAAGGCTGCTAGATCGAGGGGAACTACATGAAAAAGACACTCATTTTGTCTGCTTTCCTTGCTTTCGTTGTAGCTGTTGTTTATGTGCTTCGTGCTCCACAAGCTGATACTCGTGCAGTACAGAAACGCAGGAATCTTCGATGAAGCATAAGAAACTCTATTTTGGTCTTAGCACTGTGTTCATTTTGTTTGGAACTTGGATGATAAAAAAGAAGAAAAATTATAACAAGTCACAGTATTCTTCGTCTCGCACCAACAGGTGGGGCAGAACAAATGTAGATGAAGACGACATTTAGTCTTAGCTAGCGCTGAGACTTTTTTTATTGCAAAGATTTTTCTTTCATGTTAATATAATGAACCTGATACCCAGAGCACCTAGGAGATTTATGTCGTTCGATCCAGAACTGAGTGAAGGTATTGATAGGAAGTCATACATGCTTGCGAGCCTTTTGCCGATGTATTTAGATCAGCTGCGGGCCGGCGAATACAGTGAGATAAGTATAACGGTTCAAACAGATAATGATGAAACGACCTTTATTTTAAATGCAGTCTCGCATCAAACGTGTGAAGAACATGGTTGCCAAGATGATGATTGTAGATTGATTCAACATCAAAATTCAATTGCCATTCCTATGCGTAACCTTGATCAAATTATTGATGCTTTGTTTTACTCGATGCATAAAAAAAAACCAAGTAGTTCTGCGAAGATCAAAAATAAGATATCCATCTCCTAACGTTTGTTGGGAGATTTTTAATTTGTGTTTGAAGTTGAAGTTGTGGCAGGAGCTACACTGGCTGCGTAGTCGGCCCCTAAGATTATTTCAAAATCTACTACAGGATTTTTCACTGGAGTGGCGGGTTGAGTAACAGGTACCCCCAATAGCTTAGAAAGATAAGCTGCTGTATTAGGCTTTTTACCACCGGTGTAATCAATTATTTGGCTTGTAGTATAATCTTTGGTTTTGGCGTTTCCAACATTTGTTATGGTAATTGCCATTCCGTCGTTTTGTAGTTTAATTTTAAATTTACCCCCAAGTCCGCTCGTTACTGTGCCATTTTCTATCGCAATGGTTGGTTCTTCTACCCAGATTGGTCCAACAGTAAAGATATTTTGTACAAATTTACGGATCTCATCAAAAGAACCACCGGCAGGTAAAAGATTACTACTACTTCTATCTGTTACGAGAAATCCATTTGGTTTAAGTGAGAAAACAATGCTCATTATTTGATCTTTTTGTAGCCCCTTGGTTAGATCACCAAGTCGTTGAATATTTTTTAAGCTTAAATCAGTTTTTACATTATCGCTCGCAGCATTTAAAAGATCATTTACCTTTAATGGGTTAGCTAAAGTATTTGCACTTAAGGCTTTTTCTCGAATAGCGGTTAATACTTGTTGTTGTCGTTGAGCACGGCCAAAGTCGTCACCACAAGTTCCTTTACGACACCTGGCAAATTTAAGCGCCGCTGTACCATCGAGATGATAGTTACCAGGAGCCAGTTTATAGCCACAACTTCTATATTGATTATTATCACAAGGATATTCAGTATCACTTAAGAGGGTATCATTATGAATATCTATTCCACCCACCGCATCAACAGCTTGTTTTAAACCAGAAAAGTTGGCCACTACATAATAATCAATTGGTATACCGAGGGTATTCGAAACAGTCTGTTTGGCAAGATCAACACCTCCGTCAGAATTGGCCTGGTTAATCTTGGCTTCACCATGCCCCGGTATACTTACTTGAAGGTCTCGCGGAAGACTAATCATCGCAACTTTGGCCGGTTTTTGGGTAGTATCGAGACTAACAACCATATTTGTATCAGAAAGTGCACCACCATCATGGCCAGGGTCACCCACACCAAGTAAAAGTATATTTACTCGTCCTCTCGATTCACCCTTTAACTGTGAACTAAAATCAAATAGGTTGTTACTAACCTTGCCTGCATGATGCAGAAGATACCAGCCGAGATAACCCAAAGCTGCACCTAGAATTAATGCAAGTATTAACAAAACTTTTGGCCAGCGTCGTTTCTTTTTCTTTGGTAAATTAAATTCGTCTGCCATATCTTTTGAATCGGTAGGGGAATGCTTGGTGGAATCCTTACTTTTTATGGGGTCCACCTCTGATTGAGCTCTTTCTTGTGCTCGTATATGTTCTTTAGGATTATCTTTGGGGTCAAATACAAAATCCATGTCGTTATCTGGGCTTGTTTGTGCTTGTTTCGAACTTTTGAGCGACAAATCTTTCCCTTTATCTTCGACGGGATCGTACACGAAATCGGGTTTTTTTGGATTTTTCATGTAATGCCATTATAACGGTTTTCTTTGTTTGGTGTGACACATTAGCCTAGAAATTTCAGCTAAAATACGCTATACTAGCGCACTAGTAATGAAGAATATCTGGCAACAACTTACAAATGCAAAACAGCCGTTTTTTGTGTTAGCACCAATGGACGATGTAACTGATACAGTTTTTCGTCGTATTGTGCAGAAATACGCACCGGCAGATTTAATGATGACAGAATTTGCGAATGCTGATGGTTGGTGTAGCCCAGGACGCCAAGCCATTGGTACTCGCTTGCAGCACGAAAAAACCGAAAAACCCCTTATCGCTCAAATCTGGGGGATTATTCCTGCACATTATGAAGAAATGGCCCGAGATGTTGTGGCTATGGGGTTTGATGGAATTGATATTAATATGGGCTGCCCAGTAAAAGATATGATAAAAAAAGGTGCATGTAGTGCCATGATTGAAAACCCAGCACTTGCGAAAGAAGTTATTTCAGCTACGCAAAAAGGAGCAGGAGGTAAGATTCCTGTGAGCGTTAAGACTCGTATTGGTTTTTCTGAGATTAATACTGAAGAATGGATTGGGTTTTTACTTGAGCAAAATTTAGATGCAATTACGATCCATGGTAGAACAAAGGCAGAAATGAGCAAAGTTCCTGCTCACTGGGACGAAATTGCAAAAGCTGTAAAACTGCGCGACAAGATTAGTCCAGACACTACTATTATCGGCAATGGAGACGTAATGAGCCTCGAACAAGGTCGCAATCTTGCACAAGAAAGTGGAGTAGATGGCATTATGATTGGCCGTGGTATTTTTCATAATTTTTTTGTTTTCGATGAAACTAAGACTGAAAGAAATCTTGCAACGATGTTGCCAATTTTGCGAGACCATGTAGTTTTACATCAAAAAACTTGGGGGAATGAAAAATTCGAGCCTCTTAAGAAGTTTGTAAAAATGTATATTAATGGTTTTGCCGGTGCGTCCGAGCTAAGAGCTGAAATGATGCAGACAAAAAGCCATAGTGAACTACTCGCAATTATTGACAAAACAGCAATCTCAATCTAGAATAGCCCTGTTCTCGTACCTAACAGAAAGGCACTCCAATGCCCAGACAAGTACGTTTGGTTGTTGATGACAGTGTACCTTTTGAATTTTTTAAAGTCATCGACGCTGTGGTTTTGAAATTTAGAGAGTATATGCTTCTGGAAGAGCATCGACCAGTCACTGTTGATCCGCTTATTATTTCATTTAGCGATGAAGATGATGCAATACTAAACAGTCATATTCGAGATCTAGGTTTAAAAACAATCATTACTAATGCCTTGCTCGACAAGTGGAATTCAAATGAATTTGTAAATATTGTAACAGTGGGAGATTTGGTTAAATATTCTGCTCGCGATCTTCTCACTTTAAGAGGGATCGGTGAAAAGGCCATTGCAGATATTCGTATCGCTCTTGACCGTCACGTTTTGTGCCTAAAGGGTGAAGAATCTCTGGACAGTGAAGTGAGGTTTGGCTGATGCCAACCAAAGTCGAGATAGTGTTTGAAGCTGATCAAGATACTGATGCTCTCATTAAGCTCTTACAAAAGTATGTCATTAAAGAAAAGCCACTACTCGATTTCTCTGTGTGTTTGGTGGATATTTCAGGAGAACCAGTTCGACTAAGCACCGCAGATACCAGAAACCTATCGATCTATGCGTTGCCACTACGGTCGCGGACTCGCAATGCTCTTGTAGAAGCACATTGGCACAATAGGCAGGCTGTATACGTACGTCGAGAAGATAAAGATATTCAAACTATTGGCGAACTATGCCAAAAAAACGTTACTGAACTGAAGAAATACTATGATATCGGTAAGTCCGCAATAGAAGACATTCGTCAGGCACTAGCTAGTGTTGGCCTGAGTTTACTAGGAGAAGAAAAACCCCTCATTAACTGAGGGGTGTTTTTATTTATAAGGAATTTTTCGAGTTTTGCAGCAATTTGCAATAATAGTTTTTAGTTGTTGCCTAGCAGATACTATATCGTCATTACGTATAATTCTAGGCCATTCGGCTAGGATTAGTTCTGATTCATACTTAATCCTATCTTTTCTATCAAGAATCTCATCGGTGGTTTCATCACCACGGGCATGTAGCCTTTGTAAACATATTTCTACAATGGGATCGGGCGGTAATACCCCCACCAAGATAACATCTGGTCTTTCTCTAAGTTTCAGCGCACCGTTTACGTCTACATCGGTAATTACTACTTTACCCTCAGGTGGTTTGGCTAGACCATACATATTTCCAAAATGCTCATCATGTTCGAGCAATTGATCTGCACATACCCCTTCCATAAACTCTTCTCGGCTAACATATCTATATTCGCCAGGCATGTCGCGCGACTTTGGCGACCGCGTTGTCCAACTTTGAGCTATTTCGAGTCCACACCCTTTTGTAATACTAGCTTTTCCGGCACCGCTGGGACCAGACACTACAACAATTAGCCCTTGCATGGTACACCTTTCTTTTCAGAAGGATTTATGTATTTAACAGCATTGTTACTTATATATCAAGCCAAGCGGTATTGGTTAGAGCACAGAAACTAAGATATGCTACAATTTAAGTATGAGTAGAACATCACATTCTCGCCACGAGGCAAAGCACACAAAGCCAAAACATAAAAATCCTCAATTTGAGCCAATTAAAGAAGAAGATATTTTTACTGAACATAAATTTACTTCTGAAATTCTAATAGCATTAGTTATCTTTGGGCTTGGTTTATTCTTTATGGTTCCGGCTTATAGTGCCCTAACGGTGAATGGTCAGTTTCTTTTGCTTGCTGCATTCATGTTGGTTGTATTAGTGTTTGCAGTTACTCATTGGCGGACTCGTCCTAAGCACGATACAAAACTACCTTTGGTAGAACGTATGGTATTTTTGAGTGTTATTGGTTTGCTTAGTATTGCAATAATTATTCAGGTTTTTATGCACAATCTCGATTCTTGGTTGATTATGATTTTGGTACTTACTATATTACTAAAAATGCTTTTAACGAGTCGATATCAGGGTAAATGAAGAGGATATTGGTAATCGGAGGTATATTTGTGATCGCTATACTTATTGGTGTTGGAGCGTATATTGGTTGGAAAAAAATACATAATAAATCAGTTTCGAACGTAGCTGTTGCGCCAAGTGCAGAGGCGGCTCCCGTAGAACAGAAAAAAGAAGTTGCAAAACGAGTAGGAGAATACTCACCATATGATGTTGCAAAATTAGCACAAGCAACAGACGGTAAGGTAGTTTTATTTTTCTGCGCTAAATGGTCTAAAACATGTAAAATGCTCGATGCAGATTTTAAGGCAAATACTGCTAAGTTTCCAAATAATTTTACTATTCTTTACGTTGACTATGATCGCAATGCTGCACTTAAGAAAAAATACCAAGTGCCGTTTGAAAACACTTTTGTACAGGTCGATGTTGGCGGGGAAATGCTAAATAAATGGAGTGGCTCCGAAGACCTGGCTGAAGTAGTCGCGCTTACAAAGTAGGCTATGGCAGAAATTTCACAGACCATTCAATTCAATGCATCTCCTAAAGAAGTTTACGAGTTGCTGATAGATGATGATACATTTTCTCAACTTACCGATGCTAAAGCTAAAATTGATAGTAAAGTAGGAGGTAATTTTTCTGTTTGGGACAAATACGCAACCGGAAAATTTATCGAACTTAAGCCGGGTAAGAAGATTGTTCAAACTTGGCGAGCTTCAGATTGGCCAAGAGGAGAAGAAAGTACTGTAACATATGAGTTTTCTGCAAATTCAATAGGTTGCCAACTTACTTTTACTCAAACTGGCGTGCCCGAACAATTCGCCAAAGATATTGAGCAGGGTTGGCATGATTATTACTGGGGTTTAATGCAGGAATATCTAAAAGAATAAAAAATGTATAAAGGCATGTTATTTGTTCATTTGCTGAGTTTAGTTATTGCATATGGCAGTGTAATGTTTGTTGATTTTTATGGATTACTTTGGGCACTAAACAAAAAAACGAAAACAAAGATGATAGAGGTGAGTACAACGGCACAAGTTCTCATCTGGTCAGGTTTGGCTGGATTGCTCGTGAGTGGTAAATTTTTACTCCCAAACATGTCCAAACCACTTACCCAGCTTAAGATGTTTCTTGTTTTAATTATTATATGTAATGGTGTAAATCTACATTTAGTGCAGAAGGCAATGCAGTCTGAAAAGCTTGAACAATTCTGGCAATTACCTAAAAAACTCATTTTTTGGTCTATAGTTTCAATAACTCTTTCTCAGCTTGCATGGCTAGGAGCTTGCATTATTGGCTTTATCAATACTAGTTCTCACTTGGTAAAATAAGAAAAACACCTATGTTTCCATAGGTGAAAATTGTTACTTCACAAGTGTTCCGATTCGCTCGCCACGAATCACCTTGAGAATGCTGTGTTCTTCGAGCTTAAAAACGATAATTGGCAACTTGTGCTCTTTGGCCATCGCGATGGCCGCATCGTCCATCACCTTGATGTTGTCGTTGACAAGAGCTTCTTGGTGGGTGGTCTTCTGGAACTTTGTAGCACCATCTTCGTCCGGATGACGGTCATAGACACCATCGACCTTGGTTGCTTTCAGTACAACATCACAATCCAACTCGAGCGCTGCACTCACTGCAGCAGTATCTGTCGTAAAGAGAGGATTACCTGTCCCGCCCGCAATGATGAGTAGGTTGCCCTTGCTCAGGTAGTCGAGCGCAGTATTCATAAAATACGTCTCTGCAACGTCTTCACAGCGCAAGCGAGTCTGAAGCCGAACGTTGTCGACTCCAATACTCTGCAAGGTGTGATAAACAGCCACTCCATTGATGAGCGTAGCCAACATACCCATGTGATCGCCTGCCACCCGGTTAATTACTTCACCAGCGATAGAGGCACCACGCATGATGTTACCGCCTCCGATAACAATTACAAATTCAGCTCCTGTTTCATCTTGTGCTGTCTTGATTTCTCGAGCAAGCCATTCAGCAAATTCAGGATCAATACCGTGACCACGGCTACCTTCGAGCTGTTCGCCCGAAAGTTTCAGCAACACTCGATTCCATCTGCGCTGACTCGGTCGATCCGAATCAGCTTGGTATGTACTTGTCACAAACACCCTCCTGGAGGTAGTGCGCTCGGTTTGGACACTGACACATAGGGTAACACACCTGGGTTGGTTAATTCAAGCATATGCTATCTAGAAATTTACACGCTTTTGGGCTATAATCTCCAATTATGAGTTCTACCATTTCAGTTTTGCTTTATTATAAGTTTGTTGATATTAAAGATCCTGCTTTTGAAGTTATGCAGCACAAGTTGGTGTGTAATGGAATTGGCTTAAAGGGTCGTATTCTGATTGCCGAAGAAGGCATTAACGGAACGGTTGCTGGCACTCATGCTCAGTTAAAACAATATACTGATTACATGGACGCCCACCAGCTATTTAGTAACATTGTGTTTAAACGTTCACCAGCAGGAAAAATGCCTTTTCCGAAGATGATTGTAAAACTTCGCCCAGAGATCGTTACTCTTGGTAAAAAGGTAGATCTTAAGAAGACTGGTAAATATCTTTCTCCAGAACGGTTTCATGCAATGCTCGAAACTGAAAAAGACATTGCAGTAGTAGATATGAGGAATAATTACGAGTACGAGGTTGGTAGATTCGACGGTGCTATTCAGCCAGATACTACAAAGTTTTATGAGTTACCAAAGAAAGTAAAAAACCTAAAAATTGATCCTAAGAAAAAAGTACTCACCTACTGTACTGGTGGAATTCGTTGTGAAAAAGCTACTGCGCTGTTGGCCGAAGAAGGCTTTGAAGACGTTTATCAACTTGAAGGGGGAATAGTAAAATATTTAGAAAAGTACCCCGACGGACACTTTAAAGGTAAAAATTTTGTATTTGATGATCGAATGGTAACAAATACCGATACCAAATCTGGCAAAGAAATACTGGGTAAATGTGCTCACTGCTTGAACGCAAGTGATCGATATATAGATTGTACAAAACCCGACTGTCATCAATTATTTATTTGTTGTAAAAACTGTGAGAAGAAACATAGTGGTCTTTGTCCTGTTGCAGTTAAAGACCTCAAAGAAGTAAAAAATGAAAACCATCCTAGTTGACGCAATTAATGGCCTGATTGAAGAAAATGGCTCAGTTTTTCAAGAGATGTTTGAGCTATTGGAAAAGTATCCAAACCCTAAAATTACTTTAACAGGGGCAAATGAGGAACAATTTGAGAAATTTCGTTTATCTGATTGTCCTTACGAAGTTTTTTCTTTAAAGCATGATCCAGAAAAATCCTCACCAGAATATTTTAAGACTATGCTAGAACACTACCATTTAAACCCCAAAGAAGTTGTTTACTTTGAACATAATATTGAAGCGGTAAATAGTGCTAAATCGTTAGGAATACCTACTTTGTTTTATGACCACACTAAAAGAAATTTATCTGAACTTAAAGATTTTTTAGATAATAATTTATAATTTTTGTAGTTCTTCGCGAACTACTTTACGATCGTCCCAGGGTGAAGATTTACCATGAATAACAATTGATTGCTCTGCACCCTTACCAGTAATAAGTACCAAGTCGTTTTTGCTGGCTAGTTTTAATGCTTTGCGAATTCCGGCACGTCTATCTTCGATACAAAAAAGATCTTTCTCATCAGTCTTGCCGGCCGAATGTGCACCCTCTGCTACGTCATCGATAATAGTAGTTGGGTTATCTTCATATGGATCAACATTAGTTACTACCACATAGTCTGAATATTTACCGGCAAATTTACCCAGTATGGGACGTTTTTCTATATCTCGTCCACCACCTTCGGCGCCGAGTAACGTGATAATTTTGCCTTTTGCCATGGCTTTTGCACTCTTCATAAGTGCCTCCATGCTAGCAGGTGAATGAGCATAATCTACCAGTACCTTGAATGTTTGACCTACATCTATCGGTTCCATGCGCCCTGGTATGGTTTTGAGTGAATCCAGGCCCTGCTGAATAGTTTTTCTATCTAAACCTAACTCTTTACCTACTGCCACAGCTGCGGCTGCATTTTCAGCATTAATTTCGCCAAGTATATTCACATGGTATTTATCGAGGTTTAGTTCAAAATCTACACCTTTTGCATTAGAGACAATTTTTTTAGCCTGATAGTTACTCGACTCAATTGTGCTATATGTTTTTTTAACATCCACATTAAAGTTCAGATAAGCCGAACTATCTTTACTATCAGTATTGGCAATAATTACCTTAGGAATCTTTTTGCCATCAACAATTTTTCTTTTCGCCTTTACCGTAGATTTAAAAACACGTTTGTTATGTTGATGCAGAACTTCCATGCTGTTTCGGTGCGAAGCCATAATTTCTCGTTCGACATTGGTAAAAATTAACATATCAAAATTAATACCCACATGACGCCACTGAGTTTGCGCTTCACTCGGGACTTCCATTACTACGTATTTACAACCAGCTTCCTGCATTTGAGCGAGAATTTTTTGGAGTGCCGATGGACCAGGCATAGTCATATGGTATTTATTTAATTCTTCTTTTTCACCGATACGAATGTTAGCTGTTCCTATTTGTCCAACTTTTGCTCCGGTAGCAGAAAGTACTGCCCATATCATATTCGAAGTAGTAGTTTTACCTTTACTACCAACCACACCGATAACAATCATTGATTGGGTAGGGAATTGATATTTGCGGGCGTACAAGAGTGCTTCTGGGTAATGTAAGGCATCTATACTACGTTGGGGAATTACTTTTCTTACAGTGGCTTTTAATTTGCTCATAAGTATATTGTATCATCTAGCCACCATCTGAAAAGCTCAGTATAATGTAGGAATGATAAAAATAGTGCAAGCCGGTACAAGTTTAGGGTCGTTTAATCAAGGAAGTGAAAAAGCTCCAGCTGCTATCTTAGATACTACATTGCGTGCAGGGCTAGAAAAAAACGCTATTGAATTTAGTGAACTTGAACCTATGAAAGAGGCTAATCAGGAAGCAAATAATCAAAAAAAACTTCGCAATTTAGACGCAATTATATCCTTTAACACTTCGTTATATGAACAAATTACTTCTTCAGCAGAATCTAATGATATTATTTTGACGCTTGGTGGTGATCATTCTATTTCAATAGGATCATTGTTTGCTTCCAAAGCGCGTAATGCCCAAACATGCATTGTTTATATTGATGCCCACCCTGATTGTAGTAATCCCATCGACTCTCCAACCGGTAATATTCATGGCATGCCACTTTCGACGGTTCTTGGCGACGCTTTATGGGCTAATTTTGAACTACAAAAATATCAGTATAATGAAGTATTTATTATCGGTGCGAAAGATATAGACGAAGCTGAATATCGTTATATGCAAGCACACAATATTACGTATTTTACGATTGATACAATTATTCGAGAGGGAATAGCTCAGGTTTTAGATAAGGTAAAAGAAAAATTAGCCGGTAGACCTCTGCATGTAAGCCTCGACATTGATTCTATCGATTCATCTGAAGCACCAGGAACAGGAATAGTAAATCGAGGCGGGTTAAGTTATCGAGAAAGTTCGTATATATGTAGAGAATTATCAAACGAGAATATCCTAGCACTCGATTGTGTAGAGGTGAATCCAATTCGAGATATCGATAATAAGACGGTTTTATTAGCAGGGGATCTTTGTATAAGTTTGTTGGGTGGAAATTGGTCGCCATATATGCAATACCTAGAAAAAGATATAAAATAGATATTTTTTAAGCATAGCCATTATAAGCTGATATTGTTATAATTAGAACGAGATACTTATGGATCCACAAGACAACACATTTCCGATACCCCCAGCGGAGAATGCAGGGGGATCCGTACAGCCACCACAACAGCCAGCTGCAGCGCAGCCGGTTAATCCTTTTGCTGCCCAAAACCCAGCACAGGTGCCAGATCCAGTAACTGGAGTACCTATGCCTGCTCCAACGCAGAATTCTGGTGTGTCACAACCTTCTGTCTCACCTGCTCCAGTACAACAACAACCTGTGCAGCCAGAGTGGCAAGCTCAAGCAGCTGCTGATGCTGCAGGATTACCCGCAGGACCAGAAAATCCTTCACTAACCCAGCCTGCTAATCCACTTCCTGCCGTACCGACGCCCCAGCAGACAGACAGCTATGTGCTTTCGCCGTTTTCTTCTGCTCCTGGAGCTCCTCAACCAGCTCCTGCTCCTACCGCAATTCCTGATGCGAATACGCTCGATTTAAGTAATCAGCCAAATGTAACTCCTCAGCTAGCACAGCCCGGTATGATGCAACCAGGTGTTGAAGTGAATCCTGTTGCTACACCAACTGCCGGTGCTCAGCAATTTAGTTCACCACCTCCAGTTTCTGCGCCGCAGCCTATGCTGGGAGCATTACCGAGTGATCTTGGCACTAGCTTTAATACTGATATAACTGATTTAGCTATGACCGATACTGCTCGTAAAAAAGGTCCATTAAAGTTTATTATCATTATTGTGGCAGTGGTGGCACTTATGCTAATACTTTCACTTATTTTAGTATTCTCAGCCCGTAATCAGCGCAAACCGGCTATCGAACTCAATGATCAAACTGTACAAACTCAGACTACTGCAACTCAGCCAGCCGCGTTACCAGAAGGGTATAAACAAGTTGTACGAGATTGTTATAGCTTTGGTATTGTCAGTCAAACCACGATTGATTTTACTAAAACTGCTTGTAACATTGGTGCTAAATTTGGCGCAACTTCGCAATATAGTATTATCATCACTCCTTCAACTGCAGCTGTAGGCGACTTAACTACGTTTTCGAATACCCTCAAAGCCGGAACACCAATTTCGAATGACAAAATTCAACTAAATAATATAGAGGCCGTAAAAATAGTCCAATCTGTAAATGGTGCGACACAGCAGGTGATAGCCGTAATTCCTACCGGAAAGAACTACACATTTAACAGTCTACCAGTAACTGCGTTTACGATTACTACAAGTTATAATGACGAGACGTCTAAGACAGTGAGTGATAATATCGTAAAGACCTGGGCCTGGAAATAGTTGCATAGCTAAGGTTCTTTCCTTAGACTTATACACATGAATACTCCTGCTCAAAGTATTGTTTTAGTTGGTACAGCTTACAGCGGATCAACAATATTGGGCATGGCGCTGAATAGTGCAAAAAATAATGCAACCTATATTGGTGAACTTTCACGCTCTCATGGCTTGTTTGAAAAATATCAGCTTGATCGTGAGCCTGGCGTCTGCTCAGCATGTCAAATTGAACAGAAGAATTGCCCAATCTACACCGATAATCTATTTCAGAAGTTTGGTAACAAAACTCCGACCGAAATACATAAATACCTTATTAAACATCTTAAGACGAAGACAGTTATTGATGCGAGTAAACATATAGCTTGGGTTCGATTGCTCGCCCAAGAAACACCAACTGAAAAAATTAAGGTTATCATTACAGTAAAGAATCCGAAAAACTATGTTCAAAGTTGTTTAGACAGAGGAACTGATACTGCCTGGCAAGCTGCCAATGCCTGGAGAGACACGTATATTGACATACTCAGAACTCTTAATCGACTCGGAATTGCATACTATGTTGTGAGAAATGAAAGCTATATTGCCAATACTGAACAAACCATGAAAGGAGTGTGGAATTTTCTTCATTTCCAGCCGACCAAGTATTCTCAAGAAAAACAAGTACATGCAATAGGTGGTAATCCGGCGGCAAGAATTACCGAAGTAGGAAATAGAAATATCCTAGAGACTGCCAAGCGCTTAGGTCAACAACTATTTGATCTTAACCCTCAGAAAGCTTCACCATTATCGAAACAAAAAATTAGCTACGATACCCAGGTGTTATTCGATACACCCGGATTAAATGACCTAGCAAATTTATTAGGTTACGAAGTAAAAGATATAGTTTAAAAGCTTGGCTTCTTTGTTTTATGTCGCCACAATCGGTAGAGCAGTCGAAAATGGTACCATCTCGCCGCGCCCCACTTCCAGCCTTGATCGTGATAAAAACGTTTAAAGCCAGCTCTATCACGTAATAACAGTCGGTACGCATAGAGTGAAGAATGTGACGTATTTACCATAGGTACGGGTAATTCATTTCCGGTACCATAATCGAATTCTAGCTTTGCAAATATTTGAATAGTCCATCGTTTTGGTGAAGCCAGGGTATTTATTAACTGAGACCGGCTATACCTATAGTAATCATGTGCTGAAAGATCAGAACTGAGAAAATGAGGGATTGAATCAGATATTCCGCTTAAAATTTGTTCACGAACTGGATGGCTGGCATTATCGGTATTTAAAAAACTTTCCCATACCTCTGGCTGATACAGATACTTGTCCGTTCCTTTCAATGAGTTGAATAACAGTCCCTTACTTAGTGTAGGTATAGCAGAATTAAATATATTACTTCCGGTCTGCCCAATGTATAGTCCACTAAGTTGACCAGTGTAACTATTCAATTTTAATATCTCACTTAGCAATATCTGAATTGTTGAATTCCATCCTACATCGGCCAGTGTAACAAAATTTACATCCTTACTTTTGGTTGCTTGTTTAAAATCTTTTAATGTTTGTTGATAGGTTTTTTTGAGATTTTTTGTGAGAAGTGTATTATTTTTTGCGAGATATTCAGAAAAGGCTCTCTTACCTGCTAAATGATAACTATTGTCATGTTCACTAAGTGCTCCAAGTGTTATTAGCGCATCGTAATTAGTCTTACGTCGTTGTACTTTTTTAATCATTGGTAGGAGAAACTCATAGCTTACACCTTTAGTGTATTGTAGATAACAATAGCTTTGGATAAGCTTAGTACGACTAAAATGTGGGAGGAGTGCATAGTTATGAAAACCCAGTTGAGCATAGATATTACTTAGTGCATATGATTCACTCGAAACAAAAAGAACCTTACTTTTTTTAGCATTACTTATACTTCCGAGAAAATGCGAATAATAAATTATTGCTGGAGCAAAGATAGAACCTATAAGTTCAGGTGAACTTTTTGGTAAATTCATATTATGAACAAGTTTTTTATATTCTCGGCGCATATGTAAAAAAGAAATAGATTTAACGTATAAGCCAAAAATATACTTTGTTATTAAGAGCTTTAATCGATGTGCAGGTAAATTCAACCAAAAAACATGAATTCCCATTCTTTCTGGAATGGCAATGTCAGCTTGTCGATGATCTCCTATATGAAGATTGGTGTGTATTTTTATTTGAGGAAACTTTTCTATAAGATGGATAAAACTTCGACCGCTACTTTTGCCCTGCAGATAGTCTGCGGAACTAATGCCCTGAAATGGTATCCCAAATTTTTTCAGTAGTTGCTGAATCTGATTTGATTCAAAATACATATCAGTTACGAAATATATTTTAGCTTTAGTATTGACGAGTGTTTTAAAAAGCTTTTTATTTAGAAACAAGTGTTCATACTCAAATTCTATTTCACCTTGGGCAAGTTTTTTGCACAAATCAGCAATGTCTCTTTTTGATACTTTTTTCTTATTGCGATTACTAACGTCGGTAATAATTGTATAATTTACCGAATTTATACTTGCCTCATAGTCGTTACCTTTTTCTAGGTTTGCAGAACGCAATACTCGGTTGTAATAGTTTCGAAGAGAGAAATATAAGAGAGGAGAACAATTCACTTTGTTCTTCTTGAGTATTAGAGCAGCCTGCTTTGAGAACTGCCAAAAATGCCATTGTTCAGCTCTATTACGACGCATGAGGAGAGTATCAAAAATATCGACAGTAATAGTTTTTGGTTGAATCTGGTTAATTTGTTTTGATAGGCTAGAGTAGATAAACATAGCATTACTATACCTGATCTTGCCTACCAATCTAAACCATAAGAATTTTTCTTATGTTACAATTACTGAATGAAAATTACTCGAGTTATTATAATTCATGGCTGGGCAGATAAACCTAACCACGGGTGGCTAGGATGGGTTGGTCAAGAACTCAAAAAAAGCGGAGTAGAAGTGATTGCACCTGCAATGCCAAATCCAAAAGTTCCAAATCTTAAGGTTTGGGAAGAAACAGCTTCACAAGCAATAGGTAAGCTCGATGAACATACGGCTTTGCTTGGACATTCTCTCGGCACGTTTACGTTACTCAGAGTATTAGAACATTACCCAGCAAAAGAAAGAGTAGGTAAACTTGTTCTTGTTGCAGGTTTTGTAACGAATGGGGGTAAGAGTCTGCAATCATATTTTTCGCCTGAACCCGATTTAAGAAAAGTAAAAGAACACGTCAGGGATATTTATCACATATTTTCAGACAATGACCTAATGGTAAAACCCAAGAAGAGTCAGGAACTTGCGAAACAGCTTGGTGGAGAAGTATTCGAAGAGAAGGGAAAGGGTCATTTTTTAAACCAGAAGAATCCAGACTTTCCATTGGTACTCGACATCATTCAGAACTATTGATTAATTTTAAAAAAAAAGGTATAGTAACCTGATACTTCAACCCTCGGAGGTGAAGAAGTGCACCTTACACCAAAGATTGGTGACTACATTGCTCTTGTGGCTACCTCTCGATATCTCTCGTGTGTAGAAAATGGTGATATTCCATTGCTATCAACAAAGCATCGTCTTGAGTTTGTTGAAAGTTTGGTAAAGTCGGCAATTTTTGCAATCGATGCAGTGCCCAATGAAAAATCTAATCTTACTCGTGAATACCAACGTCGAGTAAAGCGGTACTTTAGTTCTCGTTCGAATGTTTTGAAGCTTTGGCGACAGTTTGAAGTAAAACTTGCAATCAAAGAAGGCCGACTGAGTCCAGAACGTCTCGTTGATGATTTCTTGGGTGATACAGACATTAGTTATGGCGAAAGAAGTGCACTATCTTCGTACGCTCAACGGGTAATACAAGCTTCAATGGCAAAGAATCGTAGTCTTGATCAGATTATTCGTAACGTGAATTCACGACTGAAATCAGCTCCACCGTTTGTTAGGCTTATCGCTGAACAGAAGGCAGCTACGTTATGAGTGCGCTCGATCAACCTAAGTCTAAGCCCTTGGTGGTCCGAATCGGACCACGTAAGAGGATCGAAGCTGAACTACGTGAGCAACTTAAGGCAAGAGACATTGCTATTACCTCTGAAACATCTTTAGGACTTAGCTCGAGAACTTTATCTAGCTTAGAAGCATACTTTTGGCGTGATATATTGTATTTCTTAGAACAAGAATATGTTGAGTATACTGCTATAGAAAAAGCAATAAAACGTCTGCGTGATAATCCACTATTTACTGAAACACTCGTGCTACTTACTGAACGTTTTAATCAAGAAGAAACAGAAGAACAATGACAAATTATAGCCTTACTCGATACTATGCTACTGTCGAAGAAGTTCGTAAGATTGTTTCTGATGCGAGAGAGAGATTCTTTCTGGGTTATCCAGATTATCGTCCTTTTGAGAATGATATTAGCAGTTATATTGCTCGTGCAGTCCAGCTCAGAAACGAAAAAGGTGTATCTCGACCCTCTAGCTATCAAGAAGACCAGGCGAAACGGATAAAATATCTTGATGAACTCTATGAGATTGCCAAGAAAGAAGCATGGCGTTGCTTGGATCGATTTCAAGAGAGTGTCGCAGTTCTACAGAAACAGGCACAGTCAGATAAAGAGACAGAAGTCCAAACCGTTAAGTCAGGTGGAGATATTACTGACATCCCACTTACTTGGTAATAAATTTAGCAGCTCAAAAATTGAGTTGCTTTTTGCTTTTTGTACGCTTTAAAGCTTATAATTTAAAACATGAATGAGGTTGACGAAATAAAACAACGTCTTGATATTGTCGAGATTATTGGATCATATGTCCCACTTAAACAGACAGGGGCAAACTTTAAGGGGTTGAGTCCTTTTAAAACCGAGAAAACTCCAAGTTTTATCGTGAGCCCAGAAAAAAATATTTGGCATGATTTTAGTACTGGTAAGGGCGGTGATATCTTTACTTTTGTAATGCTACAAGAAGGCTTAGAATTTTATGATGCGCTCGAGATGCTTGCAAAAAAAGCTGGGGTTACTCTAAAGCCTCGCTCAAAAGAAACAGGGCAAAAACGCGAAAACAAACAGCGTTTGTATGATGCCAATGAAGAAGCAATGAAATATTTTCACCTTTCATTATCAAAAAACCCTCCTGCATTAAAATATTGTAAATCCGAGCGAAAACTCAGTAGCGAAGTAATAAAACGGTATAAACTCGGCTACAGTCCAGACACATGGGATGCACTAAGTAAATTTTTAGCACAAAAAGGGTACTCTAATGTTGAATTGAAAAGTGCAGGCCTTGTTGCACAGAAGGCGGGGAGAGATACAGTATATGATCTATTTCGTGGCCGGTTGATGTTTCCGATTTTTGATACACAAAAACGAGTGGTTGGGTTTTCAGCACGGATTTTAGACAGTGAAGCAGTTGCCGCAAAGTATATTAACACCCCAGAAACTCCGATTTATCAAAAAACCCAAGCAATTTATGGTCTTGCTCAAGCAAAAGAAGCTATTTTAAAACAAGATGCAGTTATTGTCGTAGAAGGAAATATGGATGTAGTTGGTTTAAGTAACCATGGATACCAAAATGCGGTTGCAGTGAGTGGCACGGCTTTTACTGAGTTCCAATTAAAAACCTTAAGTAGGTTAAGTAAAAATATTTTGCTTTGTTTTGATCAAGACGAAGCAGGAATTGAAGCTACCGCTCGAGCAATTAAGCTTGGGGACGGAATGGATGTGCGGCTATCAGTTGTGAGTTACTCTGGTGCTAAAGATCCCGACGAACTTATTCAGAAAAATAAACAAAAATGGGAAGAGTCACTAAAAAAAGCCGAGTATGCACCAGATTACTTAATTCGTTTTGGCATGCAAAAGTATGATACCATCACGGCGTATGGGAAAAAACAATTTGCGCAGTTTGTCTTACCTATAGTTGCGAGTATGCACGATACAATTGAACAATCTCATTATGTTGCTAAAATTGCCCAAATTTTGGATGTTGCAGAAGAAGCAATTTTGCGTAAACTTACAGGGGCACCAGCACCTCTACAAGAAGTAAAACCCGCAGAGCTCGAAGGTGCCAAAGAACCAAAGCTTACTCGGCAAGAGCAGATAGAACAAACATTACTCGAGATACTCCTTACTCGTATTGAGACTAGAAGTGCACTTGGTGACTTACATTTGGAATATATCAGTGAGCGTCACAAGCCAATTTTTTCGGCGTTATTAAAGCAGACGGGTCTAACAAGTGAGAAACTGGCAAAACTCTTGCCTGAATCTTCTAACTATGTTAAGATTTTGACACTACGGGGAGAAGAAGTGAACTCTGATTTATCAGAGCACGACGCACGGCTCGAAGCCTTTACCCAAGTAAATAGATTAGTTCGATTATCTCGAGAAAAACAAAAAAGATCACTTAGTCGGGAGATTGCTTTGGCAGAAGCCGAAGGCGAACAAGATACAGCCCGAAAATTATTACAAAAATACCAGCGCCTATTAAACGACGAAGATTAATAGTTAATTAAGTATATTGGAGAACTATGCCAAAAAAATCAGCCCCCATTCCAAGTGAACTCACTGAAGATGAGATTAAAAACGAAGAAGCAATCGACAAGCTTGTAAAAAAAGGCCGTACCAAAGGATTTATAACGCAACAAGAAATTATGTCGACCATTCCAGACGCTGAAAACAATGTTGATGGCCTGGACGATCTTTATTCAACCCTTATTGATCAGGGTATCGAAGTAGTTGATCAAAAAGAAAAAATGATCTGGCAAACTGAAACTGAAGAAGATGTCGAAAAAGCTACCAGTGACGAATATATAAAAGACATTGCTGATGACTCAGTACGTTTGTACTTACGCGAAATTGGTAAGATTCCACTTATTACTGGCGAAGAAGAAGTTACCCTAGCGAAACGAATCGAAAAGGGCGACAAAGCTGCAAAAGATGCACTTGCAGAGGCTAACATGCGTCTTGTAGTAAGTATTGCAAAAAAATATATTGGCCGAGGCTTAGATTTACTCGATTTAATTCAAGAAGGAAATACCGGTTTGCTCAGAGCAGTAGAAAAGTTCGATTACACCAAAGGATTTAAGTTCTCGACCTATGCAACTTGGTGGATCCGACAGGCTATTACGCGCGCTATTGCAGACCAAGCCAGAGTAATTCGAATTCCTGTTCATATGGTTGAAACGATCAATAAACTTATTCGTACACAACGTCGTCTTACAACCGAACTTGGTCGTGAACCACTACCCGAAGAAGTCGCCAAAGAAATGGAAATTGATGTCGAGAAGGTAAATCATATTATGAAGATCAGCCAAGACACTACCAGTCTTGATGCGACAGTTGGTGAAGATGATGACTCAAGCCTTCGAGACTTTATTGAAGATCAAGAGGGGGTTAGCCCAGAAGATGCTGCTACTTTTGAGCTTTTAAAAGAACATATCGACGAAACGCTCGATCTATTAACTCCAAGAGAACAAAAGATTCTTCGAATGCGGTTTGGACTCGAAGACGGACGAAGCCATACTCTCGAAGAAGTTGGTCAAGAATTTGGCGTTACCCGCGAACGTATTCGTCAGATTGAAGC